>CAKKPR010000313.1 GCA_919901705.1 Thermodesulfovibrionales bacterium
TTTTTTACCCAAAAAATTAAAGTTTCTTTCCCATTTCATGTGGGTAATTTCCCCTTAGGAAAGGGGGGGTAGGGGGTTGTCATACCTTGCATTCATACTGCCCAGCAATTGGTATTATGAAGCAAAGCCTCTGATACTATTGCATATTTTAAGATTCTTTTATGCTAATTCTTTAAACAACCCCCTTGCTCCCCCTTTTTTAAGGGGGAATTATTAAGCAGTTCTGCTTTGTTACCCACTCACTTTGAGAAAGAGCCAAATTAAAGTTTTCATTTATAAAGCCGATAATAATTAAATGTTGACGGCACAGCGGCCTAAAATCCTCGTGGTTGACGACAACCCGAGAAATGCAGCCCTGATTGAGGGTTATATCAAACCCCACTACGATGTAGTAAAAGCCGGGAGCGGTGAAGAATGCCTCCTGCTTCTGGAAAAAGAAGACATAGCCCTTGTTATACTGGATATCATTCTTCCGGGAATTAACGGCTATGAAGTCTGCCAAAAGATAAAGGCAAATAAGGCCACCAAAAAAATTCCTGTTATGCTGATACCTGCCTTACCAACCGGTCAGGAAAAAATAAGAAGCCTTCAGGCGGGAGCAGAGGACTTCATAAGCAGGCCTTTCAGCATGAACGAAGTAGTTGCAAGAGTCCGGGCGCTGCTCAAAATAAAAGGCCTGTATACTGATTTAGAGAAGACAAATGAGAATCTGGCTTCAATCATATCCTACACCTCAGGAATTCTCAAAGATTTTGACCCGATGACATTCAACAGCAAGGAATTTTACAAATCACTGCTTGGCATGATCTTAAGAAAAAAACCTTACGAGAGGGAAAAACCTGTCCACGTCTTTCTGGGGAAAACAGACAGTGACAATATCAAAGGGAAAATATTCAGCAACGGGACAGAGCCCGTGGAGTGCATTATCCCTGAAAACTTTTATGCCCGGAAAGTCGGTACGACTCGTCCGCACCCAGGCGGACTCGCTGAGGAGAGCAACCGAGATGAAGCAAAAAACAATGACGCCTGTGGAGTAATATATTCAAATCATACAGACGAAGAATCAGCATTAAAATATCAGGAACATTTCCATCATGCCATAACAGAGGCTGTCGGGATGGTGGTAAATTTTGTTGCCTATATATCAAGACATGCCGTGATAATTGCATTTAACTATGGCCGCGCTGTAACCCTTTCTGATGCGCAGGTTCTTAAAGGGCTTTCAATCCATATCCCATTTTTTAAATCCATATCCGGACAGATAAAAGAAACAGAAGATACCCTTTTCTACACAATAACTGCACTTTCAAAGGCTGCAGAGCTTAACGACGACAATACAGGGAACCACATTCTGAGACTCAACAAATATTCAATGGCACTAGCAAGAAAACTTGGATTACCGGAAAAATTTGTGCACGATATAGGCCTCGCCGCCCAGATGCACGATGTAGGCAAGATTCAGGTTCATCCTGACATACTGAAAAAGCCGGGTCAACTGTCATCAGCGGAATTTGAGACTATAAAACAGCATCCCCTTTATGGCGCAAGGATACTCGGTGAGCACCCCAGACTGAAGATGGCACAGACCATTGCGCTTACCCATCATGAGTGCTGGGACGGAAGCGGTTATCCTTACGGATTAAAGGGTGATATAATCCCCATCGAAGGCAGAATCCTTAATATAGCAGACCAGTATGACGCCCTGAGAAGTATACGGCCCTACAAGCCTGCCTACGGCCACGAAAAGACCTGCAGGATACTTACAGAAGGGGACGGTAAGACCTTACCCTATCACTTCGACCCGCAGGTGCTGCAGGCATTTAAAGACATTGCAAATCAGTTAGAAAGCATTTACGAGGGATTACATTAGAGACAGGTATCTTTCCGGGTTTTCAACTGCGGCCTCTATAATCTCTGCTTCAGGGATTCCTATATGTTTAAGTATTTTTATCGAATCTGCAAGCGTTATCCCGCTTCCTGCCAGAATCCCGGCTTTTTTATAAACAGCAAGGCCCTTCCCACCCTTTACCCCGTTAGAAAAAAAGCCTCTTCCAGCTTTTCTAACGGGGCTTACAGAATCTGACACGAGCATTATCTTATCAAGCCTCTTTTTAGAAAAAATAAGTTCAAGTGTCTTTGAATGCAAATGAACACCGTCAGCAATTACTTCTATATAAATATCCTCATCAAGAAGCCCGAAACCTGCAAGCCCGGGTTCCCTGTGATGAAAAGGCCTCATGGCATTGAATATATGTGTAATCCCGGTTGCGCCTGCCTTTTTGCCTTCAACAGCCTGTCTGTATGTTGCATCGGAATGGCCCATATTAACCTTTATCCCGAATTCAACACATTTTTCTATAATCTTTAACGCTCCCTTAACTTCAGGCGCAACTGTTATTATCCTTATTATGTCCTCGTATCCCGATATTAATTTTTTAAGGGAAGATGCGGACGGGCTGATGAATGACTTTTTATCCATTGCCCCGCACCTAAGCGGGTTTAAAAAAGGCCCCTCGAGATTTATGCCGATAATGGTTGCCGACTGAGATTTAAGACCGTATATCTGGGATTCCATCGCCTTCCTCACGGCTTCCATGTTCTTGCGCATTTCGGCAATTGATGCAGGATAAATAGTGGGCAGGATACCTCTTGTTCCTTTCCTCCCGTGAAGTTCGGCCATTTTAAGAATATCTTCAGGGTTATCGGTCCTTGTATCGAAATTTCCTATGCCATGAGTGTGGATGTCAATAAAATTATGGCTCATAAGCTATTCTTTATACCCCACTATCGATATCCCGGCCTCATCAGCCTCTCTTATTATCTTTTCTCTCTGAAGGAGAATACTCCTGCCTGCCTCAACAGCCAGGACACGCGCGCTGACCTCTATCATGGATATCAATGTCTTCATCCCGACAACAGGGACATCAAATCTCATATCCTGTTTTGGTTTGCTGACCTTGACAACAACAGCTCCTTTGCCTGCCAGCTTACCGCCTCTCAGTATCGCCTCATCTGTTCCTTCTATTGCCTCGATTGCCATAACTGCCTGGTCTTTCACGATAACTGTCTGGCCTATATCAAGGCGCCCTATTTCCTTTGCTATCTTCCAGCCAAAGGCTATATCTTTCCATTCGTTTTCTGAAAGGCTTTCTTCCGTAAGAAGCCCCTCAGGCGTCATTAGCCCTGAGCTGAAATCGGTTGTGTTAAGAAGCGTGATACCGTCTTTTTCGAGTTCTTTTGCTATTCCAAGAAGTATGGAATCGTCACTCTTGTCTTTCAGTGTGAAAAGGAGTTTTACTGCCCTCAGGTCGGGTATTATCTTGCTTTTATAAAGGAGGGATTTCGGAACCTTCCCTGCCATGACTGCTTCTTTTACCTTGCTCTTTTTTAAAGAGTCTATTATCGCGCCCAGTTTCCCTACATTTACCCACTTTATCTCATCAACATACGAGCCGAGGTCTTTGTCGGCAACAGGCTCAAGCGCAACTGCCACCACCCTGTATCCTCTTGCTTTTGCATCTGCGGCAACGAGCTTTGGAAGCTCACCCATGCCGGCGATAAGTCCGAGTATTTTCATCAGCGCAGAAGTGCAGATTCATCCTTCGCAGCGCTGCGGAGAACGGAAGTGCAGAAGTGCAGAAGCAGAGGAATTAACTTTTGAACTTTTGAACCTTTGAACTTTTGAACCTTCTGTATCACCTGCAGACGCCCCTTTTGTTTTTCTCGATAAATCCAACAAGGTACCTTATCTCTTTTGAATCAGGAAAATCCTTCTGCACCTTTTTAAGCGCTTCCTTTAATGTAAGTTTTTCCCTGAAGAGAATCTTATATGCCTTCTTAAGCTCGTTTATTGTTGAATCAGGGAAACCATTCCTTTTGAGCCCCACTGAATTGAGGCCGAAGAGTTTTGCCCTTGGCCCGGACGCCATTGTGTACGGAGGTATATCCTGCCCTATGCCGCTGAAAGCGCCAACCATTGCATACGCTCCGATCCTTGTAAATTGATGCACTCCGACAATGCCCCCTATCACTGCATAGTCTTCAACGGCCACATGTCCTGCAAGTCCTGCAGAATTTGCAATTACCACATTATTCCCTATCTTGCAGTCATGTGCGATATGCACATAAGCCATAAGGAAATTATTATCTCCAACCGCAGTCATCCCGTCTCCTCCAACCGAGGCCCTATGAACGGATGCATACTCTCTTATGACAGTATTGTTCCCTATTCTTACGCCGGTTTTTTCGCCTTTATATTTGATGTCCTGCGGCGGAAGCCCGATGCTCGCAAACGGATATATCTGGCAGCCTTCTCCTATCTCTGTGTTGCCTTCGATTATCACATTCGACATAAGCCTCGCCCCTTTTTTAAGTTTAACGCCCTCGCCCACGATGCAGAACGGGCCTATGAACACGTCTTCATCTATAACTGCATTAGGGTCTATAATTGCTGTCTTATGTATTTCAGTAGTCATTTCTGCTCCTTTGTAAGAACCATTGCCGTAAAGTCTGCTTCTGAAACAACCTTTTCATCTACCGTTGCAGTTCCCGAGAATTTCCATACATTCCCCCTCTGCTGAATCACCTTAATCTCCATCCTGAGCTGGTCCCCCGGCACTACGGGTTTTCTGAACTTTGCTTTTTCTATGCTCATAAAAAAAACTGCATTACCCTGAACCCCGGAGCCGAATGCAAGCACTCCGGCAATCTGTGCCATTGCCTCAACTATCAAGACCCCCGGCATTATCGGATTACCCGGGAAATGCCCCTGAAAGAAAGGCTCGTTAACAGTTACATTCTTTATCCCTACAGCCCTTGCGTTAGGTTCAAGTTCAGTAATCCTGTCAACCATAAGAAAAGGGTATCTGTGAGGAAGCAGCTTTTGTATCCCATTAATGTCTATCATTTCTCCTGTCTCCTTTCGATGGTTTCTATCTTATCTTCAAGTTCCTTAATTTTTTTGTTAAGTTCAGGCAGCCTGGCAAATATCGCAACTGCCTTAAGCCAGTCTCTGTGAGGTATGACAGGCGAGCCTGAATAAACCCCTTTTTTAAGATGCCCCATTACCCCTGATTGCGCGCCTATCATACAGCCGTCATCTATCCTGGCATGGTCCGCAACTCCGACCTGGCCTCCTGTCATGACAAAACTTCCTATCTCTGCGCTCCCTGCAACTGCGCCCTGCGCCGTAATAATAGTGTTTTCCCCTATTTTCACATTGTGGGCAATATGAACAAGATTATCCAGCTTTGTGCCTTTGCCTATAACGGTATTGCCTGTCGTGGCCCTGTCGATTGTGACATTGGCGCCTATCTCAACATCATCTCCGATAATAACTCCTCCGACCTGGGGAATCTTATAATGAATCCCTTTTTCAAAAACATAACCAAACCCGTCAGAGCCCAGCACCGCGCCCGGATGTATGATGACCCTGCGGCCTATCTTTATGTTCTCCCTTATTGTGACATTGGGATATATGATGCATTCATCGCCAATATGTGAATTTTCACCTATAAAGACTCCCGGATATATGACTGTTTTATCGCCTATTGCCGCATTGTCCGAGACAAAAACCATAGGGGATATTGTTACATCTTTGCCTGTCCGCGCCTTATCAGAGACATAAGCCCTGTCGCTTATGCCGGAGAGGATAAAAGGCTTCACATAAAAGTGCTCCAGAAGCTTTGCAAAGGCATAATGCGGATTTGCCGTCTTAACCTGCGGCTTCTTTATATCCGGTATCATATCCTTGACTATCACACATGATACCCTGCTCTCTGCGCATTCTTTAATAAACTTTGTATTGATTAAAAATGTTATATCGCCTTCTGATGCATCGGATATTCCCGCAACCCCCTTTATCTCTGTTTCAGGGTCTCCGATAACCTCTCCATCAATCAGCTTTGCAATTTCCCGTAATTTCATTCTTGTTCTTTGAAAATCCTTTTTTTCTCCTGTGCTCCTAAAACTTTCAGACAGGAAACAATAGAAAAAGAATACCATACAGAAGATTCCCTTGACAACAGATTAAAATACAAACCGATGTTAAGACGCCATCTCTTTTGTTGCATCAGGACATGTTTTTATGATAGCGTTTATCTATGGAGGAAAAAAGACGCCATAAAAGGATCAAGGTAAAAGGTGTTTACGGCAAGATATACAAGACTCTTTCAGAGCTGAATATATTGAACCTGAGTTTAGGCGGAGCTGCAATAGAGGTCAAGAAAAGCCTTGTTGTCGGCAGGGAATATTCTATTATTATTGAGGATAAAGGCAGGCAGATAGAGCTGAAGGGAACTGTTATATGGGCTGTTCTAAAAAAAGCCCGGGAAGAAACTCTTACCGATGTTGAGCCTGTATATTATGTCGGCATAAAATTTGATGATATCCTTACCGATAAAGCAGCCCCTCTTATTGATTTCATGGATACACATAAAGTCACGGCAAGCAAAGAGAGGCTTATGGGCTTAAGGGTCAAGATTGCTGCTGAAAAAAATGCTGTCCTGCGTGACCCCTTCGGGTACAAGGTCAAGCTTATCAGCCCTTTTGGCATGCTCATAGAGACCATGCAGCCAATGAATCCGGAAGACAGAATTCCAATGGAACTGTTCCTAAAAGACATAACACCTTTCCGGGGCCGGATGCAGGGAATGCCCGACGAAGGAGTACCAGCAGATATATACCTTAAGAACGGTAAGGCCATCAGGTTTCTTGGAAGAATTGTCTCCTGCACAGAGATAAATGAAAGCGAGCCCGGGTTATATGACATTGGAGTTGAATTTCTTGATATGCACGCAGAAGACTGGGCCAACCTTGCAGAATTCATCCGCTCCATCAGCACAGAAAAATAGCGCCCTTATTCTATTTTCCTTTTCCGGCTCAGACAATCACCCCGGCGCATCAGGGCATAAAAAATTATGATTGACTTTTTATAAGACTGCCTATATATTTTAATTATAAGAAAACCTAAATCCAAAGAAAGGAGATAGCAAAAATGTTCAGATTTTATGGCGGACAAGTCGTAAAAAAAGGAACTTACTGGAATCTGTCCAGCGGAGAGAGCATTGAATTAGAATATGAAAAAGTTCTCCCCGGCAACAGACAGGTAAGATACCTGAAGGTGCCAACCACAGGCATCTTCATCCTCGGCCCCATTTCAGGCCTGCTGTTTATATGCCTGCTCCCACTGATGTCTCTGCTCATCGTAATTACACTTCTCTCGCGCATAGCAGTAGCTTCTGATGCCCTGAAATCCGACGAGGCTGCAATGTGCATGGGCTGCCACTCAACCCAGGGCGTTGTCAAGACATTCAAGAACAAGGAAAAAGTTTCTGTCTACATTGAAGAAAGCCACTTCAAAAATACTGTACACGGCTTCCTGACCTGCACCAGCTGCCACAGCACAGTCTCTATGGACAACCACCCGTCAGCCCAGTATGCAAGCAAAAAAGAGTTTGCAACTCAGCTCTCAAAGGCTTGCAAGACATGCCATAGCAATGAACAGGTTCTGGCAAGGCCAATACATAAGCAAGCCATAACCCGGGCCAATGCCCCGCCGTGTTCAGACTGCCATGGTTCCCACTCCATCAGCAAAGTCTCAGGAGGTAAAGAAACAGCGAGCAACTCTCAGTACTGTCTCACCTGTCACAAAAAAGACCTGAATCTCTCAATGAAAGGGGAAACTCTTTCTCTTACAATCGATGAAACAATTCTAAGGAAATCGGTGCACGGCAACCACAACTGTTCCGATTGCCACACCCAGTTTTCCAAAAAAGAGCACCCGTTAAAGACTTTTGGGAGCAAACGCGAACTATCAATATCCGTAGCCGGGGTGTGCAAGGGGTGTCACCCTGAAAAATACAAACAGTATCAGGGAAGCATTCACTCCAATATGCTTATGCAGGGCAACCTTAACGCCCCTGTCTGCACAGATTGTCATGGCGCCCACTCTGTGGGACATAAGGAGCTGGTAGAAACAATAAGCGGGGTGCCATGCCGAAAATGTCATGAGGCTACATTTGAGGCCTACAAATCAAGCGTCCATGGCCAGGCAAAAATTAATGGCAAAAACAACGCGCCTATATGCTCTTCCTGCCATTCTGCACATGAGATGAGGCCTGCGCTTGCATCAAGATCCCCCAGGGCAACATGCATGGGGTGCCACAGGAATGCAGCGGAGCTCCACAAAGAGTGGCTTCCAAACTCAGGTATACATCTTGAGGCTGTAGCCTGCACTGCCTGTCACGTCCCTGATGCGGAACGCAGGGTTTACCTGCGCGTAACTGACAGTGATTCAGGCGAGAATATCTCCAAGGCCAGGGTAAAACAGTTCCTGGGAGCAAACTACGAAAGTTTAACACTAGCCAAGGCAAATGGCATTGAAGACCAGCAGCTCTGGGATATGTATCAGAAGCTCGGCGATAGCGGCACAAAAATGAACCTTACGGGAACGCTCGGGCTTAATGACTGCAACCAGTCTCACATGCTGGCTCCAAAGGGCAAGGCGCTAAAGCAGTGCGACAAATGTCATGATGCCGATTCAAAGTCCTTCAAGGCAGTCAGCATGGCAATTATCACGCCAAACGGCCATGAAGAACGCTACAATGTGAACCCGGCAGTGTTGGGCTCTATGTTTTCAATACTGCCTTTAAACCAGTTCTATGCGCTTGGCGGCACGCGGATAAAGATACTGGATATTATCGGGATACTGATGGTCGTCGGCGGCATGTCAGTTCCGATAGTCCACATAACATTAAGGATTCTGACCTCGCCGATAAGAGAGGCCAGGAGACTTAACAAACTGAGAAAGGAGGGCAGGAGATGAAAAAAATATACCTCCATCCACTGCCGGTAAGGGTATGGCACTGGATAAATGCATTAAGCTTTCTGTTATTGATAGTCACAGGGCTCCAGATAAGGTACCGCGATGTTTTTAAATTAACATCGTTCAAGACCGCTGTTGACATCCACAACATATTAGGGTTTGTTCTGCTCTTCAACTTCTTTATCTGGCTGATTTACTATCTTGTCTCGGGCAAGTTCAATATCTATATCCCGGAATTCAGCCTCAGAAGCCTTATCGAGGGAAGCATACGACAGGCAAGGTATTATGGATACGGGATATTTGTTGGTGAGGAGAACCCGCACCACAGCACGCCGGATAATAAATTCAATCCCATGCAGCAGATGGCCTATCTGAACATCATGGCGCTCTTCATCCCCATACAGATAGCAACAGGGCTTCTGATGTGGGATGTGAAAGGCTTCTCACAATGGACAAACCTTGCAGGAGGGATAAAGATAGTGGACAGCGTCCATGTACTGCTGTTCCTGTTCTTCACCTCTTTCCTGTTTGTTCATGTCTATCTGGCAACGCTCGGACATTCGACCTTTGCGCATATAAAGGCTATGTTCAGCGGGTATGAAGAAGAACCGGAGCACGGACCCAGTCACTGATTAAATAAGTTTTTAAGTTGTTTCCCCACAGAGGGGTGAGAGGCTTGTCCTCTCACCCCTCTCCCCTTTAAATCCTTCATGGGATAAATCCCCGATTTATCATCGCCCGCGCCTAACGAGCCCTGCCAATTATAAAGTTGAACTTTATAATTGGCACAGGACAAATTACCAATATTATACGAACTTAGCCTTTAGCCATTATTATCACAAAATACGAAATAGCATAAATTATCACCACCCCTAAAAGTTTTTACTCACTTTTCAAAAACTTCAAAATAGTGTAAGTTATTATCGGTAATCAACTATGGGGAAAGTCGAGTTTTATCTGACTAACATACAAATTCCGTTATTATCGGGGCGGTTTGCCTCTAATATCTGGCTGACTAACATCGGATTTCCGTTGTTAGTACCATTAATTATCTAATAACTGGTTAGCACAACAATAATAAATGCATAAAATATGCACCTGAAAGCAACCATAAGAAAATGGCTGAAATTAATCGGCGGCGATTCACGCCAAGCAATTGTCGGGTATATTGTTGTTGCACTGATTCTTGCTAGTGGTGGCATACTCTCCCTATCCAAAACTGCGCTAAATATTTTCCTTCAGATAGTAAATATCCCGACGCCACTATGGGCAACCACATTGCTTCTTCTCCTATGTGGTTTATATAGTTATTTAAAACAGCGTAAAAATCCTGAATCATATGAACCGCCAAATTATAAGTTGTGTTATTTCACTATTGGTAATTACAAATGGGAAGTCAAAGTTTACAAAAGCGGGTATTTTAAGGTTAATGAATATCCTTTCTGTGTAAAGCATGACTTGCGCTTTATATTTGGCAGTAATGAAAAATACTGTCCCGGCACTGAAAATGAAAGATGCAATAATAATCTGCCCAAATATGATGAATTTAAGGTTTTTGAAGCAGCAAAGAGCATCATCGAAAACAAAATTAGAAATAAGCAGTGCTAACAAAAAGGTCAAGGCGACAGAAAAAAATAAGTAGGGACAGCGACCGGTTTTTTCACATCCTTACGTTCCAACCCATAGACGACTCGCTTCACGCAAGATTCTGTCTTACTACACGTACTCGGCAAACAATACGGCTTTCTATAGCTGTTGACTTGCAGAAGAAGTATGCTTAAACGCTTGGAAATTAGAAAATAGGGTCAGCAACCATTTAATAAAGAATATCAAGGTATGAATGAAAACGCCCAGCCAGTCGCTCAAGAGAGACACGGCATAAAACAATCACGATACTCAACACCTCGTCAAATTAATTTTGTCGCTTGACAGCGGTTAGCATATTTGCTAACATTACTACAATGAACTATACCATCGAGTATTTCCACGCTCGCGTCAAGGCCGAAATCGAAAGCTGGCCTGACGGCATATTGGCAGATTATGCACGGATAGTGGAACTACTGATGACGTTCGGCCCGAGCCTACGCATGCCGCACTCGCGTGCTCTGGGCAGCGGTCTTTTCGAGTTAAGGGCACGCGGTAGGGAAGGTATCGGGCGGGCGTTTTACTGTTTTGTCGTCGGTCAGCGCGTCGTGATACTCCACGCATTTGTGAAGAAAACACAAGATACCCCGGAGCAGGAGTTGAGAATTGCCCGGAAAAGGATGAAGGAGGTGCAGAAGAATGGCTGATGTAAAATATAAACCGGTTTCCCATGACCATGAGGCTTTCCTCAAAAAAGCCTTAAAGCGGAAGGGATTCAGGAAAGCATACAAGGACTTGGAGGAAGAGTACACGCTTACCCGCGAAATGCTTACCGCTCGTTCCAATTTCGGCCTCACTCAGGAAGCGGTCGCGGAGTTGATGGGGACGACAAAAAGCGCGGTTTCACGTCTGGAGGCGGTGGGGAAGCATGCGCCATCCCTGACCACTCTCAAAAAATATGCTCAGGCGGTCGGCTGCCGCCTCGAAATCAAGCTGGTTCCGAATTCTCGCCTAACCAAGTGCTCAACACGGTCTGCCAAAAAACTGGCGACCGGTTAGCTTGGCGTGGAATTCCGGGGACACTATACTTAATTCCTGGCGCCGTAATTCATAATCCGCAGTATACCCGCAGCAAAAAATACTATCCTATTTAAGAACCCTCAAAAAGTGCCTCAGGGATTGCCACGGGCTTTGCCCCCGCCTGAATGTCCATTACAAATAGAAAGGGATCAAGCAACCCATTCAACGTCCCTCAAGCAACAAAACCTTGAAAACCTTACAAGCCTTTTTATATCAACTCAAAAACCGGAATAAATTTTATTCGTGTCTACCTTATCCACTTCATAACAATTATGCTTCTATACCAAAAAAGAACCCAAATGGCATCACAAGTGTATGTTTGTCCACCGCGACCATCTCTGTCCCGGGATAGAGGATGACCGACATTACATGCCTTCCCTTCAGGTCCCTGGCGCAGTCCTTAAGCCCTGAGCGGTCAATATCTTCCAGTTTGTGAGACCATTTGACCTCTATCGCCACGATCTTTTCTCCGTGCTCAATGATAAAATCAACTTCTTTCCCTGTATAGATGCGCCAGTAATAAAACTGATATCTCGCATCACCAAGCGCAATGAGTTTTTTCAGCTCAGAGGCCGCCCAGGTCTCCACCATGCTACCGGTTCTACCCTGCCGTTCAAGGGTCTGCCAGTCCTCTGCTGCTGAGAGGTGGCAGGCCATGCCGGTATCGCCAAAATAGAGCTTTGGCATCTTAATGAGCCTTTTGCCGATGTTCACAAAATAGGGCCTTAGAAAATAAATCTGATATGTGACCTCAAGGATGTCCATATATCTCCTGAGTGTTGTAAACGGAAGCCCGAGTTCCCGTGATACCTCTGAAAAGTTGAGGACCTGCCCTGTCCTGAATGAAAGGAGGTTCAGTAGTCTGTTGAAATCAGGCAGATGTTGAATGGCTGCTATGTCCCGTATGTCTCTTTCTACATACGTCTGCCTGTATGAATCAAACCAGCGTCTCCGGGCCTTGGCAGAAGTCAACAAAGAAGGCGTGGGATAACCGCCTGCAATTATGAGCCCCTTTATTTCTTCCTTTCTATCGGGGAAAGAGTGTTTCTTCCATTTCTTGAGGAGCGCTGTTGCATCTCTTTCGCTGAAGAGGTCGGTCAGGATGGAGGAAATCGCTTTTCCACGAATCTCAGACCACGTAAAAGGCTGCAACTCATGTAGCGCTACCCTGCCGGCAAGGGTCTCGGAGACCTTTGCAATGGTCATCAGGTTGGCGGAGCCTGTGAGGAGATATTGACCCGGCTTACGGTTCTTGTCCACTATGACCTTTATGGCGCGCATGAGGTCAGGAGCCCTCTGGACTTCGTCGATTATCGCAGGGACAGGCGTGCCGCTTATGAAGCCGTCAGGGTCTTTCAGGGCAGCGTCAAGGACAACGCGGTTATCAAGCGTGTAGCAGGCAGCGCTCCATCCAACTCCGGATAATTCCTGAGCCAGGGTGGACTTGCCGACCTGTCTTGCCCCGGTAAGGAGAACAACAGGGAAGTGTTTCAGGGAATCAACTATATCCAAAGAGAGGTGCCGTTTTATCACGGTTACAATTTAACCATTTAGTGGTGAAATTGTCAATATAAAAATGATTATAAAGACTACGTTTGCTCTGGCTTCATGGGCAGCCTTGTTTCGGATTTGCCTGATTTAAAAGGGGTTTTGTGTCTCCGTGGCTTTATTGACATAATCGTCTAAAGACAGTTCTCGTAACTCCGAAGCTCGGAAAAGTATTTCCTGTAGATGCCTCTATCTCTTGTTATAATTGCATCACACTTTGTCAGCGCATAACCTCCGATATAAAAGTCCGACAAAACATGTTCTTTCATATCCAATAGTTGCCCGCACTGAGGACATTGAATCCTGGACTTTCTTTTTAAATATTTCATCCATCTCTGACCTGCTGTTGTAACTGACTCTATATCCAGAGGTTCAATATTTATTCTGTGCTCCTTTAAAAAAGAGTTTAAGAGTTTAATATCAGCGTTAAATTGGGGCATAAGCTCTGCATAGATAACAGATGGAGCGAGAAGGGCTTCATTTTTTTTAATCGCTGCGTATAGACTTTCCTGACAATCCCGGAACTCATCCTTCAAGACATCAATCAGGATTGTAGTATCCACACAAACCTTCAAGAGACCTTCCCCCTGACTTCATTTATGTATTCATCAGTCGTTTTACTGTTTTTGAATCTCCCACGCCACCTTTTTTTTAATTCATTAATAGGCTCCAGGACAAGGATATACTTATCTCCTTTTCTGGCTATGTCAACTTCAGTTCCAGGGGTAATTTTGAGTTCTCTTCTGACTTCTCTTGGAATTGTGAGCTGATACTTTGCGGTAACCCTCGACATCTTAATCACCTCCATTGCGGTATACTATTAATCATAAAACAGTATACCCTCTTTGCATCTCCTCTGTCAAACATCCTGCATCGGCTTAGTAACCCATGAGGGATCGCGAGCCTGTCCCTCAATTTCTAGAATTACTATCCTATTCGAAAGCCCTCAAAAAGTGTCTCAGGGATTGCCACGGGCTTTGTCCTCGCAATGACATCAAAATGCTGTGCAGGTGAAATATTTTTTCAGGGAGGGGGAGGGGCTTCCAGGGGGGTGGAAGCCCCTTGTGGGGGGAAACAACTTTATAAACTACGCTGTGAAGCCTTTCTCATAAACGTCGGGATATCCAGCGGGTCTTCATACGGCATCAGGTCGCTGGCTGCTGCCGGGGCCACTGCGTACTCAGGCTTGAGATTTTTCGCAAGGATCCTGTCTGAGCCTTTAAATGTTATTGGCTCTTTTACAGGCATCCACTTCTTAATCTGCGGCAGCTCGACCTTTTCTTTCTTTTCCTCAAAGCCTGTTGCAATCACGGTAACCCTGACCTCGTCTTCAATATCAGGATTAATGACCGCGCCGAAAATTATGTTCGCTTCATCATCTGCCATGTCATATATAAATGCAGCTGCCTCCTGAACAGAGCTTTGTGAAAGTTCAAGGCCGCCGGTAATATTGATAAGCATTTTCTTTGCGCCCTCAATGGAGGAATTTTCAAGTAGTGGATTTGAGATAGCCTTCTTGGCTGCCTCCAGAGCGCCATTTTCTCCTCTGCCAAGGCCCACTCCCATGACAGCCCTTCCGGCATCTGCCATTATGGTCTTTATATCCGCAAAATCGAGGTTTATAAGGCCGGGGATAAAGATCAAATCCGATATGCCCTGAACAGCCTGCCTCAGCACATCGTTTGCCACGGCAAAGGACTTGAGCATCGGTGTGCCTTTTTCAACAACAAGGCCTATCCTGTCATTGGGTATAACAATCAAGGCATCAACATATTTCTGAAGTTCTTTCATGCCAATATCCGCATTGATAGCCCTTTTTCTTCCTTCATAGAAAAATGGTTTTGTTACAATAGCGACTGTCAGAGCGCCAAGCTCCCTTGCAATGCCTGCGACAACCGGTGATGCTCCGGTGCCGGTGCCTCCGCCCATGCCTGCTGTTATAAAGACCATATCAGAACCCCTGAGGCATTCGGCAATAGCTTCTTTGTCTTCCAAGGCCGCCTCTTTTCCGATTTCGGGATTCGAGCCTGCTCCAAGGCCTTTTGTCAACTCCAGCCCTATCTGCACCTTTATTGGAGCAAGTGAAGTTTCAAGAACCTGGCTGTCTGTATTCACTGCTATAAATTCAACACCATGGAGATTAGAGGCTATCATGTTGTTAACGGCATTCCCTCCGGCGCCTCCAAGCCCTATAACCTTTATACTTGCTCCCTGCCCTCTTACTTCTTCCATTTCAAACATAAAGCACCCCCTTTTTTATTTTTTACTTTAAACCCTCTGCTTCATAGTTACTGTTTTCCCTCTTAAATCATGCCCGTTAACTCCAAACAGATTCCCTACCCATTCCTTCATCCTGTCGAATATCCCGTTAAACAAGTCTCCATAAAAAACCCTCTCGCTTCCGTTCATGGAGCCATGGAGAATAAGCCCTATGCCTGTTGAATACATTGGATTGTTCAAATTATTCTCTCCGCCTGAGGCAGGCGGGATATAATTAGCCCTTATCCCTTCCGGCATTCCTATCCTTACCGAAAGTCCCAGATCTGCCTCCACCAGCCGGTCAAGCCCTTCAAGCAAAGAGGCGCCTCCAGTCAATACAGCCCCTGAAAGGCCAAGTTCTTTAGCTGAGACGCTTTCTATTTCCCTCTTTATAAGTTCCGTCAGTTCCTCACACCTTGGCTGTATAATTTCAGCAATATATTTTCTTGGAATCTTCCTCACCTGTTTGTCTGCTCCTGTAACGTCCATCTCCGCTGTTCCGTCAACCATGCTTGTTATTGCACACCCGTATTTTTTCTTGACCCTCTCCGCTTCCAGCACAGGGATCCTCAGGCCGATACCAATGTCGCTTGTGAAATGATTGCCTCCTAGCGCAAGAACCGCAGTATGCCTCAGGCTTCCGTCCCTGTATATGGCAATGTCTGTTGTGCCTCCTCCGATGTCAATCAGGGCAACACCAAGGTCTTTCTCGTCGTCTGTAAGCACTGCCTCTGCAGATGCAATGGGCTCAAGCACAATATCAATAACTTCAAGCCCTGCCCTTTCACAGCATTTGAGCAGGTTCTGCACAGACGATACAGCTCCTGTAACTATATGCACCTTTACCTCAAGCCTTACGCCTGACATGCCCACAGGGTCTTTTATCCCGTCCTGGCCATCGAGCATGAACTCGGTAGGGATTACATGAAGAACTTCCCTGTCTAATGGAACATATACAACGCTTGCGGAATCTATGGCGCGTTCAACATCCTGGGGCCTGACCTCCTTCCCCCTGATGCCTACCGCTCCATAACTCTCAAAACCCTTTATGTGTCTCCCGGCAATCCCGACATAAACAGACCTTATCTCAACTCCTGCTGTTGTTTCAGCCATTGCCACTGCCTTTTTTATTGAGTCAACTGTAGACTCTATGTTTATCACAACTCCTTTTCTCAGGCCTGTTGAAGGCGCTGATCCCATCCCGAGTATGTTAATTTTATTGTCCAGCACCTCGGCTACAAGGGCGCATATCTTTGTTGTGCCGACGTCAAGCCCTGTGATAATGTTGCCCCTTCTCATCTTATGACCTCACTTATTGGTTTAACGACAACCCTGTTGGCAAACCTGAGGTCAATATAATCAACAGGGATGCCTCTCTTTCTTATCTCATCTTCGAGTTCAATAAGCCTTCCGAGCTTTTCCTCGTATTCTCCATACCCGACTTTTACCAGCGTGCCGTCAACCTGCATGGAGATATCTTCAGACCCTGCGCCCTTTGGCATAATGACCTCCACACGGCCCTTCATATTGATAAAACCCTTCCCCTTCATCGCCTTTACGAGATTCAATGCCTCTGAAAAGGTCTCGCTGTTTTTAAAGGGATCTCCTGAGATTACCGGCAGGAAAGGAACTGAACCGCCTTTTATCTCCTCCAGCAGATTGCCCCTGTCATCAACAAAGAATGTGCGGCCGTTCATTTCGAGAAGGGCATAGGGCGCAGACTCTTCTATCCTGACCAGAAGCCTATGGGGAAAATCTTTTCTGAAACTGACAGACCTGACCCATGCAGATTTCAAAAGTTTTGCCGAAAGGTCCCTGCTCGATATTCCTATCAGCCCCTCATTTTCTTTAAGCCCCATTATTGCCTTTAGTTCATTGTCTGTAAGATGTTTGTTACCTGAAAAAATAATCTCTTTCACCGGGAACATTGTATGGCTTACAACATTAAATACATACCTTCCGCCGAAATATATGCCTCCAACCAATAAAATCAGCATTCCCAGCTTCAACGGCCAGCGCCTCTTTCCTGTCTTCTGTGCTGATGATTGTTTATTTATCTTTTTTGTTCTCATATCTTTGTCCTGCTGTCTCTGTTAATCGCATCTTTAAGCATCTCCTCTATGAGCATCGGGAAATCGAGGCCTGCCAGCCTTGCAATCTTCGGGAGAAGGCTCGTCTCGGTCATACCTGGAATGGTATTCACCTCAAGGACATAAGGGTTTCCACTCTTGCCTATAATCAGGTCAACCCTTGTCGCGCCGCTGCAGCCCAGAGCTTTATGAGAAGAGAGAGCAACATCTTTTGCCTTCTTGTAGGTCCTTTCGCTTATCCCAGGAGGAAGGATATATTCAGTAAGCCCCGGAGTATACTTTGCCTCATAGTTATAAAACTCAAGAGACGGCCTGACCTCAACTCCGCCCAGGCTCTTATCATTAAGGATTCCTATCTGGACCTCTTTGCCCTTGATATATTTCTCCACGATTATCTCCCTGCCATACTCAAAACATTTCTCAAGGGCAGCCTTGACCTGTTTTTTGTTTTTAATAATACTCACGCCCACACTTGAACCCTCGGATGCAGGCTTTACAACCCAGGGCAGGCTGAAACCAACAGCTGAGAGCTGAGAGCTGAGAGCTTTTCTGCTGATAACTGCAAAAGGAGGAACAGGGATTTTGTGATAGAGAAATATTTTTTTGGATGCCTCTTTGTTCATTGCAAGCGCAGACGCAAGCACGCCGGAGCCTGTATATGGAATGCCCATCACATCCAGAAGCCCCTGTATTGAACCATCCTCGCCCCAGCCTCCGTGAAGAACAAGAAACGCCATCTCAATGCGCTCTCTTTTTAACTCCTCGCACACATTTGATGAAACATCCATTGAAACAACGTTGTATCCGAGATTTTTCAGGGCATTAAAAACAGCCTTCCCGCTTCTGAGAGAAACCTCCCTCTCAGCTGACACACCGCCCATCAGGACCCCTATTTTTTTATTTGTTAACAAAATATCCCTCGCATTCATTCTCTCCCCACAATCTTTATCTCAGTCTCAAGCTCCACACCAAAGGTTGCCAGCACCTTGGCCCTCACCGCATCCATAAGCTTTATAAAATCAGCTGCGCTTGCATTGCCTTTATTAATCAAAAAATTGGCATGAACAGCGCTAACCTCTGCATCTCCAATCCTCATCCCCTTGCACCCTGCTTCATCTATCAATTTCCCGGCCGACGTGCCCTCAGGATTCTTGAACACGCATCCTGCCGACAGCTCGGATAAGGGCTGCCTCTCCCGTTTTTCCTTTAGAAAACCTTCGCCCCTCTTTGCAATGTCTTCTTTTATATCTTTTCTCAGTCTTATGTTAGCGCTCAGCATGATAGAGCCTGCCGGTATATTTGACTTCCTGTATTCAAGTCCGAGTTCTTCAGCGCCCAGTTTGGCAAGCCTGCCGTCAGCGTGCATCACTGTGGCCGAAACAATCACGTTCTTCATTGAATAACCGTATGCCCCTGCATTGCCGGCAATTGCGCCGCCGGCAGAACCAGGTATTCCAACAAGCCCTTCAAGGCCGGAGAATCCATTTTCCCTTGCAAAGCTCACAAGCTTCTGTAAAGGCACTCCTGATTCCACAAAAAGCGAGACCAGATCCTTTGCGTCGTCTACAATCTCAATGCGTCTGCAATCCCTGAGAGAAACCACCACACCTTCTATGCCCCCATCCCTTACAAGAAGGTTAGTGCCTCCTCCAACCGGCATAAACGGAATATTTTTCTTTTTTAATGCAACAATACTATTTTTCAGAGAAATCACTTCCTGCGGAAATACAAAAACGTCGGCAGGGCCTCCTATTTTGAGTGACGTATGCCTCTTCATCATTTCCCCGAACATAACCTCTCCTGAAAAACTGTCAGGAGAGATTATCTCCTGCCATAAATGCTCGTCTGCAATGATTGACATTTTATCCACCCGCCTTTAATCTCAACCTTTTCAATATCTCTTCTCCGGCCTTCCAGACATCTCCGGCTCCCAGTGTAAAAACCACATCTCCCTGCCTCAATCTCAATAAAAGATTTTCCATTAGTTTTTCTCTAACGGAAAAATAAACAGCGCCCTCATGCCCTGCCTTTTTTATCCTGTCGATCAAAACATTGGAATTAATGCCGTCTATTGGTTTTTCGCCTGCAGGATATATGTCCATCAGATAAAGCACATCAGCATCAGCAAAACATCCGGAAAACTCATCTATGAGGTCCCTTGTCCTTGTATACCTGTGGGGCTGAAATACGACAAACAATCTTCCGCCGTTTGTCTGCTCTCTGCGCTCTGCGCTCTGCGCTTTGTCAATCAGCCCTTCCTTTGCTGCCCTGAGCGTTGCCTTTATCTCTGTCGGATGATGTCCGTAGTCGTCAAAGACCTTCACCCCTTTTTCATCACCCTTTAATTCAAATCTCCGCTGTATTCCGCTGAACTTGTTCAAGGCCTCTTTGACCTTGCCGGTTTCCATCTTCAGTTCCATTGCAACTGCTATGCACGCAAGGCTGTTAAGGACATTGTGCAGGCCGGGCACGGGAATACTGAAATTCCCGAGATTTTTGCCCTTATGCATCACATCAAAACTCACCGACATGAAACCTTTATTTATATCAACTGCATATATATCGGCATCAGATGAAAGTCCGTATGTTATGCACCTCCTGTGTACAGAGGGGACAAGTCTCCGGATCTCCTCATTCTCAATGCAGACTATTGCTGCGCCATAAAATGGAACCTTGTTCATAAATGACAGAAATGCCTCTCTTAATGAATCCATCGTCTTGAAAAAATCCATATGCTCCCTGTCTATATTTGTAACAACTGCAATTGTCGGGGAAAGTTTCAGAAATGAGCCGTCACTCTCATCAGCCTCCGCAATGAGGAAATCTCCCTGCCCCAGCCTTGCATTGCTCCCTGTAGCCATAAGCCTGCCGCCGATAACAACTGTGGGATCAAGGCCTCCATGGGCAAGCACTGTTGAGATTAAGGATGTAGTCGTTGTCTTGCCGTGAGCGCCTGCAATAAGCACACCGTATTTCATCCTTGCCAGTTCTGCAAGCATCTCAGCGCGTGGGATTACAGGTATTGATTTCTCTTTTGCCGCAACCACCTCCGGGTTGTCTTTGGAAACAGCAGAAGAGATAACAACAACATGGGCATCATCAACATTTTCTGCCTTATGGCCGATGTATATCTTTATCCCGAGGCTGTGGAGCCTGTTAGTGGTATCGGAATCTTTGATATCTGACCCTGTTACCTCATAGCCAAGATTATGCAGGACCTCTGCGATCCCGCTCATCCCTATTCCTCCGATACCGACAAAATGGATTATCCTGTACTGTTCAAACATGCAAACTCACCTCTCCGTCCATTCTGAAATCACCTGTTCTTTACAAGACTCATTGCTATATCTACTACCCTCTGAGCAGCATCAGGCCTGCCGACTGTCCTGCTCTGCTTTTCCATCTCAGACCTCAACTCTTCATTCGCATACAGCTCCCTGATATTTTCCGCAAGTATATCTCCTCTCAGTTCATGGTCCAGTATCATCCGCGCAGCCTTCATCTCAAGAAGTTTGCCTGCATTAAGCTCCTGATGATGGCCCGCTGCATACGGATAAGGAATCAGTATCGCAGGTTTTCCGATAGCAGTAAGCTCAGCAAGTGTTGTCGCGCCTGCCCTCGAAATAACGATATCCGCAACAGCATACGCCTCTGCCATCTGGTATATAAAAGGCGCTACGGTTCCTTTAAACCCCCACTTCCTGTAAGACTCCCTGACATATTCATAGTCACGCTCGCCTGTCTGGTGCAAAAATTGAACATTCTCTTTAAGGTCCGGCATATGATTAAAGGCATCCACCATTGCACGGTTTATACTCTTTGCGCCTGAACTGCCGCCAAAAATGAATACTGTAAATTTGTCTTTCTCAAGTGAAAAAATATTATGGGCTGCGTCTTTACTGCCCTTGAGGATCCGCATCCTTATTGGATTCCCTGTAAGAAATGTCTTTGTATTCGGAAAAAACGGTATGCTTTCCTGATATGTAACCCCAACAGCGCCTGCAAATTTCCCAAGCACTTTATTTGCAAGCCCCGGCACAGAATTCTGCTCTACTATCATCGTTGGCGCAGATGCAAGAAATGCCGTAAACACAGGGCCGACAGACGCATAACCGCCAACACCTATCACAATATCAGGCCTTACAGCCCGGATAATGCTGTAAGAATCAGCTATCGAAAAAAACATTTTCAACACCGCCCTGAATTTTCTCAATATGGACACCCCTGCCACGCCTTCTGCTCTCAAAAATTTTATCGGATATCCCTCACGGGGAATAATCCTCGCCTCAATACCGTGCTCGGTGCCCACAAATATCACCTCTGTCTTTTCATCCCTTCTCTTGAGTTCTTCTGCTATTGCCAGCCCGGGGAACAAATGCCCGCCTGTTCCTCCACCCGCAATTATCACCCTCATAAAACTTCCAGTGAACAGTGAACAGTGAACAGTAAACAGTAATTACTGACACCGGCACTGACTACTGACACTGATTTAACTTCTATTCCCATACACCGCCCTCAATGCCTTTTTCCTGATCACCATATCCCTGGTCCTGTCAATCACCTTTCTTTCATCTTCTCCTTTTGAAAGCTTAAGCAGAATGCCCACTGCCGCCATATTCATAAGCAAAGATGAACCCCCATAGCTTATAAAAGGCAATGGGAGCCCTTTCGTCGGAATCATGCCTGTCACGACAAAGAAATTTATTAATGCCTGAAGCGCGATCATTATTGAAAGACCGAAAGACAGGTAATATACAAAACTGTCTTTGGCCTTGTTAGTGATGGAAATCCCCTTGATAAACAGCACAAGGAATAATGCAATGACTACCGTGGCGCCTACAAGACCAAGTTCTTCACCAACTAATGAAAAAATAAAATCAGTATGTGTTTCGGGAAGGAACATCAATTTCTGTTTGCTCTCGCCAAGACCTACTCCCTTAAGTCCTCCGCTGCCTAAAGCGATAAATGACTGTATAAGCTGGAAACCGCTTCCCTGAGGGTCATCCCATGGGTTAAGGAAAGATGTTATGCGCTTCCAGCGGTATGGTTCTTTAACAAGTTTTATTATTAAAGGTACGGCCAACACAGTCAGGGATAACAGATACCTGAGTCTCATCCCTGAGAGAAAAAGCATCGAAAGCGTCAGGATCCCCAGGCTTACAGTTGCGCCAAAATCAGGCTGTTTAAGAAATATAACCTGGAATACGGCCATGATTCCGATAGGTTTTATAAATGATACAAAACTGTCAGTCCTGTAGTCCTGCATTGACATATATTTTGCAAGAAATATAACCATCGAAAGCTTAACCAGTTCCGAAGGTTGAAACGTTGAAGGCCAGAGCCTTATCCATCTTCTTGCGCCGCCTGCGGATATCCCTATACCTGGGATAAAAACGAGAATAAGGAGCAAAAAAGAAAATATAAGCAGAGGCAGTGCAAGTTTTTTTATGGTTTCAGGCTTCAGTCTATAGGCAGCAAACATGATTCCAAAACCAAGGAACATTGTAAAAAAGTGCTTCTTAAAATAAAAAAACTGGGTAATATTTTTTTTAGCCAGCGACGGGGTTACAACCGATGTCGAACTGTATATCATGAGAGAGCCAAAGCCCACAAGTAAAACTGTTATCAGCAAAAGCCACCTGTCATACATTTTATTCATCTCAGGACAAACCCCTCACAAATTCCTTAAACTGTCTGCCCCTGTCCTCAAAATCCCTGAACATATCAAAGCTTGCGCACGCAGGCGAAAGCAGCACCACATCCCCTCTCGATGCACACCTTCTGGAAATCATTACAGCCTCTTTAAAGTCATCAGCAAATCTGGTTTCAGTCAGGTCTCCCAAAGCCTTATTTATTTTTTCCCTTGCCTCTCCGATAAGGACAAGGGCTTTTACCCTTTCTTTTACGAGAGGCCTGAGGATAGAAAAATCGCCTGCCTTATCTCTGCCTCCTGCAATCAGGATTACAGGCTCTGAAAAACTCTCAAGTGACTTTATCACTGCTCCGACATTTGTGCCCTTTGAGTCATTGATATAATCCACGCCGTCAAGGTCCCTGACAAATTCAAGCCTGTGTTCAAGCCCCGGGAACTCCTTCAGGGTTTTAACAATTGCATCAACGGGACATTTTGCAAGGAGAGCCATGGCCGAAGCAGCCATGGCATTCTCCAGGTTGTGAACACCTTTGATTCTTATTTCATCAGCCCTGATGAGTTGAGAGTCAGTGATACCTGAACAGACTGAACCATCTTTGAGATAAACACCTTTTACTTCCTTTTGCCGGCTGAAGAAATATACATCAGGCAATCCTGAATCTTGAAGCTTGTCTCCTCGGCGACTCGCCTGAGGCGAGAATCTTGAATCGTATAACCTCATGACTTCAGGATCATCCGCATTAAGCACAAGAAAATCCTCTTTCTTCTGATTCAAAAATACCTGCGCCTTTGCATCCCTGTATTCATCCATGGAATGGTATCTATCGAGATGGTCAGGCGTGATATTAAGAATGGTCGCGCCATTGGGCCTGAACTCATCTATTGACTCAAGCTGAAAGCTTGATACCTCTGCGACAATATAAGCAATAGATGCATGATTCATGATGCATGATTCACGATGCACGTTATCCTGTATCTTGTATCCTGCATCCTGCATCAGTTTCCCTATCTCCTCTGTCAGCGCATTCCCTATGTTTCCGCCAAGGATAGCCTTAAACCCACTATTTTTAATCATCTCATAAAGCAAGGTTGTAGTAGTTGATTTTCCGTTTGTGCCAGTTACGGCTAAAAACTCTGTGCGCTCTGCTCTCTGCCCTTTGCTCTCTCTTATAATCTGATATGCAAGCTCGAGTTCACCGATAATCTTTATGCCTGCATCTTTTGCCTTTTTCAAAGGCGGAATATCTAACGGAACGCCCGGGCTTATCACTATCAAATCCGTATTCTTAAATATCCCGTCAGGATGGCCGCCCAGGGCAAGCCTCACAGAGGGCAAAAGCCTCTCAACAAATTCTATTAATTCCCCTTTTGATTTCTTATCAGTAACTGTCACTTCTGCGCCACTACGAGCAAGCAGATTGGCCGCCCCCGCCCCGCTCCTTGCCAGGCCGAATATGAGTATTTTCTTGCCTTTTATTTCCATATCCTTAACTGAAAAGTCCGGAAGCGCTGAAGGCCTCCGCCCTTATGCTTTTCTGTTCTCCTTTTTTCCCGATCTTCTTAGCTTCCGCGCCTTTACGTTTCCGGCCTTCCACCACTGTTGCCTGAGCCTTTTTTGATTTTTTCTTTGCTAAGGCCTTTGCATACTTTGATTTCTTACCCCTGGAATTTTTTTTGTATGCTGCCTTCCCGGCAGGCTTCGTGTAATCCGCTTTTGTAAAGTAAATAACCGGCTGCCCGTCGCGTGCTATAACATCAAAACCTTTTCCCTCCAGTTGTTCTGCCTCATCCCATAGCATCTTTCTGCTTGGCGCTCCCAGAATAGCAACGATTACTGTCTCGCCTTCTCTTTTCCCTGCATATACAAAGCAATGCCTTGCTAATCTTGTGTATCCTGTCTTGCCGCCAACTGCTCCTTCATCAGACCACAAAAGCTTGTTCGTATTCTCAAGTGAGATTGTCCTGCCCTCAGATGTTGATATATCTGCTTCTCTGGTGCCGATAATCTCCCTTATCACCGGATATTTGAGGGCGTGCCTGAGTATTTTCGCAAGGTCGTATGCTGTTATCTGCTGCCCTTTTCCAGGAAGCCCTGTTGCATTTATAAACTTTGTGTCAGACGCGCCAATCGCAGCAATTTTCCTGTTCATAAGTTCCACGAACTTTTCTTCTGAGCCGGCAACATGTTCTGCAAGCGCGAAGGCAGCGCCATTGGCTGACCTCAGAAGCGCAGCATAAAGCAGTGTCTCGACAGTCACGGTCTCGCCTGGCTTAAACCTGGTCCCTTTTATCGAGGGCACTTCTGCCGCCATCTCGCTTATTGTTACAGTCTCATTCAGCCGGGCCCTGTCAAGCACAACCATTGCTGTCACAAGTTTTGTTGTGCTTGCAGGAGGCAGTCTTAGATTGGGATTTTTCGCAAAAAGGACCCTGCCGGTAGAAGCCTCCATTGCCAGCGCAGCCTTTGATTTTATTTCATCAGCAGAGACAAAAGTTGCAAACTGCAAGCTGCAAGCTGCAAGCAAAAACAAAATAAGTTTACCCGCATTTCTGGCTTGAAACTTGAAACTTGTCTCCTCGGCGACTCGCCTGAGGCGAGAAACTTGAAACCTTCTTTTCATAATCACCTCAATTTCAAGGTTGCAAGGCTCAAAAGAGCCAGCATTATCCCCACTATCCAGAATCTGACTATAACCTTCGGTTCAGGCCATCCCTTCAGTTCAAAGTGGTGGTGTATCGGAGCCATCCTGAATATCCTTTTGCCTGTAAGTTTAAATGACGAAACCTGAAGCACAACTGAAAGTGTCTCTATAACGAATATTCCTCCGACAACCGCAAGCACTATTTCATGTTTTGTTATTACAGCAAGCGTCCCGAGCGAACCGCCGAGCGAGAGTGAACCCACATCTCCCATGAACACATCGGCAGGGTATGAGTTATACCAGAGAAAACCGAGGGATGCTCCGAGCATGGCGCCGCAAAGCACGGTCAACTCTCCTGTGCCCGGAAGATACAGAACCTGCAGATATTGTGAGAACTTAAAATTACCCGAGATATAAACGAGAATGCCTGTTGCCAGCACTGCAATCCCGACAAGCCCTATGGCAAGGCCGTCAATGCCGTCAGTGAGATTAACCGCATTAGATGACCCTACAATAACAACGACAGAAAAAGGGATATAAAACCACCCCAGGTCAAAAAGCCATTTTTTGAAGAAAGGGACGCTCAGTACAGCGCTGAAAGGGTCCTTTGGATTCATATAAAGGAACATGCCTATCATTAAGGCAAGCGATATCTGCGCCCCGAACTTATAGCAGGCGCGTAAACCTTTGGAATCCTTTTTTATAATCTTGAGATAATCATCAATAAACCCTATTGCGCCAAAGCCCACGATGGAGAAGGCCATCACCCATATATATGCATTCGTAAGGTCGCCCCATAATAAAATAGTGATGAGTATGGAGATTATTATAAGCACGCCGCCCATAGTCGGCGTTCCTGTCTTCCCTAAATGTGTCTGCGGGCCATCATCTCTTATATGCTGGGTAACACTGAACCTCCTGAGCCTTTTTATAATACTGGGGCCGAGTATAAATGTGATAAGCATTGCCGTAATCACAGCAAGGGCGGTCCTGAATGTTATGTACCTGAAAACATTCAGAGGAGAAAACCAGTCATGTAATTTATAAAGAAGGCTATACAGCATTTCCCGTCCCTCGGTTGCGAGTCGTATCGACTTTATTTGTTTCTAAAACCTTTTCCATGCCCATTCCCCTTGAGCCCTTAACAAGCACCGTGTCATCCTCCCTGCAAATACCAATAAGTATTTCCCCTGCCTCCAATGCCGTAGCTGCACGAAAGGACTGCCCTCCCTTTTTAGCAAACAGGGATTCTGCCTCTGCCATCAGGGGGCCAACTGCAATAAAAATATCTATCGGAAGCTTTGACATCCATTCTCCAAGCTTTCTGTGCGCCTCTTCAGCATAGGAACCCAATTCAAGCATATCTCCAAGAACAGCAATAGCCCTGACCTTTCTCAGCCTTACAAGTTCCTTTACTGCCTCTTCCATGGATGCAGGGTTTGCATTATACACATCGCTTATCACTGTTGCCCCGAACAGCTCTTTAATCTCAAGCCTCATCGGAACGCCTTTAAACGATTCAATGCCGGCCTTTATGGACTGCAGGTCAATCTTGAATATATCTCCCACGGATGCAGCGGCAAGCGCATTATAGATATTAAATGTCCCGGGTATTTTCAGGTTTATTTCTACCTGGCGCTCTGCGCCAAAGCACAGCAGGAAATCAGAGCCCCTGTCCCTGATATTAATATCCCTTGCAAATACATCAGCCTTATTTTCTATACCGAATGTAACAACCTTCCCGTGATACATGGAAAGACCCTGCATAAGAAATGCATCATCTGCGCTTACTGCAACCCCCTTCACAGTATCCAGAAGCTCAAGCTTTGTGTTTCTCACAGCCTCAATGCTCCCGAACCCTTCAAGATGCCCCGGGCCTATGTTTGTCACAACCCCATAATCAGGCACAGCAATCCCGCACAACTCTTTTATGTCTCCCTGAGCGCTTGCACCCATCTCAAGAACAATCATTTCATCCTCGTCACCAAGTTTTGTCAGGCTCAATGGAAGACCGATATGGTTATTAAGATTCCCTGTATTCTTAAGAACCCTGTATCTCGTGCCCAGAATAGATGCGATTAATTCCTTTGTCGTTGTCTTGCCGTTTGTGCCTGTTATGCCGATAACAGGTATGTTGCTTCTCATGCGCATATAGTGCGCAATATCCTGAAGCGCATTCAGGGTGTTTTTTACATAGATTATTATCTTTCCCCTCAGAGGTTCTGCAGGAGGAAAATTCACCAGTGCGCCGCTTCCTTTTTCAAGGGCCTTATAAAGAAAATCGTGGCCGTCATATTTTGAGCCCCTCAGTGCAATAAATAGTTCGCCCTCCCTTATCGCCCTGGAATCTATGGACACACCTGTAAAGGCATGGGAATTACCGTTGCCGTAAACAACCTTCCCGCCTGTGGCCTTAATGATATCTTCTATTGTTAAAGTTCCCATAACCTCTGTCTCAAACATTTTTAGTTCTGTCTCTTATGGCGTCTTCAAGCGCTTCCCTGTCGCTGAATTTATGCCTTATGCCCTTTATCTCCTGATAATCCTCATGTCCCTTCCCGGCAAGAAGCAATATATCCCCTGCCTCAGCGAGTTTTACAGCTTTTCTTATGGCCTCTCTCCTATCCGGTTCAATGACATAGTTCCTTCGTGAGGCCCCTGCCTCTATCTCCTTTATTATCTCCACCGGATCTTCATCTCTGGGATTGTCAGAAGTAATAACAACATAATCGCTGAGACTTGTTGCTATCTTCCCCATTATGGGTCTTTTCCCCTTGTCCCTGTTTCCGCCGCAACCAAAAACAGTGATTATGCGTTGTTGTCTGACTTCTGACTTCCCGCCTCGGCGGGTCGCCGAAGGAGACTGACTTCTGACTTCTGAACTTTTCATGAGCTCCCTTGCCGTGTATATCAGCCTTTCGAGCGCATCTTCTGTATGCGCATAATCAACTATGCACAGGAAGTCCTGGCCTGCATCAACCTTTTCAAATCTGCCTTTCACGGAACTCATTTTTCTTATGCCGTCAATTATCACATCCCATGGGACATTGAGGCTGACGGCAGCGCCTGCCGCAGAAAGTATATTGTAGACATTGTGCATGCCTATCAGGGAAGACTTGACGCCATGGACTCTGTCTCTAAATTTAATATCAATAACAAGCCCTTCAAAGGAGTCTTTTATATTCACCGCAGCCATGTCTGCGCCCGTTTCGAGCCCGTATGTAAGGACCTTCCCGCTGATATCCCCGATTAATTTTCTTCCCCAGACATCATCATAATTTATTACAGAAGTCCCCTCTTTTGAGAGAATCTCTTTGAATAATCTTTCTTTTGCCCTGAAATAATCCTCCATTGTCGCGTGAAAATCCAGATGGTCTCTAGTCAGATTTGTAAAAACTGCCACATCAAAATTAGTATAATCAACCCGCCGTTGTGCAAGGGCATGTGATGACACCTCTGTTACAACATGACTGCATCCCGATAAAAGCATCTCACTCAGCATCGCCTGGAATTCAGGGGCTTCAGGCGTGGTATGAGGCGCATCATAATGTCTGCCTTTCACAATGTAACTGATTGTGCCTATGAGGCCAACCTCTTTCCCCCATGCTTCCAATATTGATTTAAGCAGATAGGTCGTCGTTGTTTTGCCATTTGTGCCTGTGACACCTATTATTGCCAGTTCATCAGAAGGCCTTTCATAAAAATTATTGGAAATGTATGCCAAAGCCTTTCTGCTGTCATTGACACGGATGAAAACCACCCCCCCTTCAATCCCCCCCTTACTAAGGGGGGGCTGTGGGGGGTACTGACTGCTTACTGCTTTTTCATACACTACCGCAGACGCCCCTTTTTTGATCGCATCATTGATAAAACTATGGCCGTCAACTTTTTCCCCTTTCACCGCGATAAAAACATCTCCCTGTTTAACCTTCCTTGAATCATAGGCAACCCCTATGACATCAACATCAGCGCTGCCTGTCATCTCTTTTATCTCCATATCTTTTATAAGCATCTTCAATTTCATCTATCCTGCCTCTCCACCCTATCTCCTCTCAACAACCAAAACATTTTTCTCATTTGTATCCTCTCTCGGCACATTAAGATAAGAGAGAGATTGTTTTGCGATTTCCTTAAAGACAGGCGCTGCAACAACACCGCCGTAAATCTGTCCCCTCGGCTCATAAACAACCACAATCATTGCTATCATGGGATTATCTGCCGGAACAAACCCCACAAATGAACTTACATATTTTTCCTTGGAATATCTTCTTGTCTTCGGGTCTATGATCTGTGCAGTGCCTGTCTTGCCTGCAACCTGATTTCCTTCAACAGAGGCGCTTTTGCCTGTTCCGCCCTCCTCTGTTACCGTCTTTAAGATGTCTTTGAATATATCCGCTGTCTGCCTGGAGATGGCCGCCTTGTTCCCTGCGGGTGTAAATGAATATATGAGAGTTCCGTCCGGTGACCTTATCTCTGACACAACATGGGGTTTGATAAGAATACCTCCATTTGCTATTGCCGAGTAGGCCCTCAGTATCTGCAACGGGGTAACTGCAACCTCTTGCCCGATGGCTATCGTGCCAAGCGACATACCTGACCATTTTTCAGGGGGTCTTATCCAGCCGGATACCTCACCGGGCAGGTCTATGCCTGTCTTCTCTCCAAATCCGAAACGCTTTGCGTACTTATAAAGCCTCTCTTTGCCAAGCTGCATCCCTAACATCGCAGAACCGACATTTGATGATTTCTGTATAACCTCTTTAAAGGTAAGCACGCCATGTTTGTGCTCATCGTGTATAACGGCATTTCCAACCGATATTGCCCCTTTGCTGCAGTCAAACCTGGTATTAAGATTGACCTCTTTCTCTTCAATGACAGCTGCGCCCACAATTATCTTGAAGGTAGAACCGGGCTCATAGCAATCTGTAATGGCCCTGTTCCTTTTTTCAAAGTCCTTTGCATTCATGGAATTGTTTGAATCATAGGCCGGCCTGTTTGCAAGGGCCAATATCTCTCCTGTAAAAGGGTTCATCATTATTACAGTCGCAGCAGATGCCTGCCAGCGCAGCATTGCGTTATCCAGCCCTTTCTCTACGATATACTGCAGCCCCTCATCTATTGTCAGGACTATATTATTGCCCTTTGATTCCATGTCCTCACCCTTAGAAAGCGTCCTGCCTGTTGCGTCACGCGTAACCAATATCTTACCGCCGGGTGTTTTCAGGAATTTATCATACTTGAGCTCAACGCCCTCCAATGCCTGGTTGTCTATACCTACGGCGCCGATGATATGGGATGCCAGCCTTCCCTTCGGATAAAATCTCTTTGCGTCAGACATGAAGCCGAGCCCTTTTATGCCCATCTTCTTTATTCTCTCCGCAGCCTCAAGATTAAGCTTTCTTTCCACCCACACAAATTTTCCTTTTGAAGAAAATTTCGCAAGTATTGCATCCGCTCTCCTGCCGGTTATCCTTGAAATGTCATACGCGGCAGTCTGCGGAGACGCAACTGCATCAGGATTGCAATACAACGATTCCACCTCAAGATTCACTCCGAGTTCCCTCCCCCGCCTGTCAAATATAAAACCCCGTCTCACCTGTATGTCTTCCTGTTTGAGCTGCTGTATATTGGCCCTTTCAGAGAGCCTTCCGTGGTTAAGAACCATCAGGTCTACGAGACGTAAAAATACCGCAACAAAACCGAAGATTATTGCGGTATTAAGAATTATCGCTCTCTTCCTCATCAATACCTTTTCCCGCTATTTTTAGGGTTCAGATAACCGCCTCCCATCTCGTTGCGAGTCGCTTCCGACAAGAGACGCTTTATATGGTGTAACTCCCTTTTCCTTCTTTACATAAATCACTTTTACCCTGTCGGGAAAAACCAATCCGACTTTCCCATCCCCGGTATCTTTGACATTCTGGATAGACAGCAGGCTTGCCTTCTCTGCCATAAGCATCTTTCTCTCTTTAAGGGTTTCCATCCTCTTATTATCAAGCTGGGCAATGCTGTACTCGACTGTCCTTACGCTTGACCTGAGCCATACAATCGAGAAAATTCCGAATAAAAGAAGCGCCACTGCCAAAGGGATTAAGACAAAAGAAAAAATACCTCTGTGACGATGCGCATGGGTCATTTTTTTTCTGCTCCTCTCAGTTTTGCGCTCCTTGCTGAAGGATTAAGCCTGACTTCCTCATATGCAGGAACCAGCGGTTTTTTTGTTAGTACATTAAATACTCCCAGCTTCTGATTATCCCTGATAAAGTTCTTTACTATCCTGTCCTCGAGGGAATGGTATGAAATGACACAGAGCCTTCCTCCGCTTTTTAGAATTCCCAGTGACGCGTCAAGCCCTTTTTTAAGTTCATTCATCTCATCATTCACGGCAATCCTCAAGGCCTGAAACGTCTTTGTTGCGGGATGAAGTTTTCCCCGCCCTTTATAAACACTGCAAACAATATCTGACAGCTCAGCGCATGTGCCTATCTTTTTCTTGGCCCTGCAATCCACTATGGCCCTTGCTATCTTGCGGGAGAGCCGCTCTTCTCCGTATTCCCACAAAATTCTGTCTATATCCTTTTCAGAATATCTATTGACAATGTATGCTGCCGTTAAATCCTGCGACCTGTCCATCCTCATATCCAGTGGTTCTTCAGAAAGAAAACTGAATCCCCTTTCAGCAGTTTTTAAATGGAACATGGAAGTGCCGATATCAAATAAAATACCGTCAACCTCTGTGACTCCTGTCTCTGCAACCAGCCGGCCAACCTCGGAAAATATTCCCTTTTTCAAGACAACCCTGTTGTCTGCGAGCCTGCTTCTTGCCATATTCAAGGCCTCGTCATCCCTGTCAATGCCGATAAGCATGCCGCTGCCGATATGTTTGAGTATCTCTTCTGAGTGGCCGCCAAGCCCAACTGTTGCATCAACATATATCCCCCCGGACTCTGGTTTAAGCAACACTATCACCTCCCTCAGCATAACAGGGAGATGAATCACCTTCACAGCAAACAACCTCTAAAGCCCGTAACTAACGAGCCGTTCTTCAACAGCCTTTTTATCTATCCTTGCCGGGTCTATCATTGCATCCCACTCTTTCCTGTCCCACAGCTCTATCTTTTCTATCTGCCCGACAATAACAATATCCCCATTTATTGCAGCGTCTCCTCTGTGGGCCACAGGTATGAGAACCCTGCCCTGCTTATCCAGTTCAGATTCAACAGCAGATGCAATAACCCTTCTCATAAAAAATTTCACTGCCTCATCCATCTTCGGCATAGCCCTTACCCTATCCTCGATCTTTCCCCATTCCTCCGAGGGATATATATGAAGGCACTTGTCAAATGCAGCATTAACGATATAAAGCTTTGAACTATAATTAGAAGAAATGATTTCCCTGAAAGGAGCAGGTATAATGATTCTGCCCTTTGTATCTACTGTGTAGTAATATTTACCTGAAAAAGAAGGCACTTTCCCTCCACTTCCTACCACTTTTTACCACTAATATAGGAGTTAAGGGGGGTCTTGTCAAGAAAAAAATTAATAAAATTGAAGGGTTAACTATATTTTGTGGCTGCTGGAGGAAACAACCACTATATACAGGCATGGGGCAATAGAGGCAGGCTCAGTCCTGCCTCTATTATTCATCCTAAGAAGGCTTGTTCATTTTTCTGAGCGCTCTCACCTCCTTATTGCGTTTTTTATATTCTCTCATAGAAGCAATCCTGATACCAGAATAAAAACCATTCAATTTCACAGTGTCCGGAAAATTAAATTCTTGTTTCAGGAAAGCACTTTCTTGTTTGGGAATATAATTGAAATAATCACCTGAAAAGGTTTAATATTTTAGCAAGAATATGCGCAGGACTGCTTATGATGAGAGGTTTAAGGGGATGGGGGAGAATTTTCATTTCCTTGATAATGCGGGGGGCGGGAGGCTGAGGAGAAAGTAAGAAATATGGTAGTGCTGATAGTGATTACCGTCGCGGACAGCGAAATTCGCCGGGCATGCAAGATTCAAGACACGACCAGACGACCCACGCACAATACCTAATTTCACCCAACAATTTCTTGAGATCTTGGATAGGATCAATAAAAAATTTAGATACTATTTGGCCCATAACAAAAACAATCACACCACCAATAATCGTAACAGAGGCTGTCAGAACAAGCTTAGTACACTCTTCCATAATTTCCTTCCGCACCAGCCTATCAGCCTGATCCTGATTTTTCAATTATGCACAATGGGTTCAGGTTTACAACCTGAACCCGCCAAAAATTGTCGGGTTTGTTTTGCTTAAGCCAACCGGCCTTTATTATATTCATCAATAAATATTAGAATTTTTTCTGCAAGTATGGTTCGTTTTTGATACCATTCGTTTGTCGTGGGAATCCATAGACCAACCTCATCCAGCATAACACCTGTCCATATGCTTATTGAGTATGCAGATGCCCTGAAGCGTTCATTCTCGTATGTTGTTCCAAAATGAATAGAAGTCTCGCCTGGAACAAAAGTGTTTGATATTAGAGGAAGCAATCCTGCAGCGTGAGGATGAGCGAAACAACAGAGCACGTTATACCAGTCTTTCTTTTGTCTTTTAAGGAAGTCGTCATCACCAAGTTCATCGAGCATCACAGAGTGGCAAGGGAGTCGTTTGTTAATCCTCCCATCCAGCAAAACACGCGCCTTTTCCGGCTTCTTAATCAAGTAGTGGAAGGCAATCCAGTTTTCATAAACGTAACGGAGAAGGTTCATTGACTGCAAATAATAACCTCGAAGAGCTAAATCCACAGCACATTTCAAAGTATTAAAGTTCTGGCTAAGCAAGCCCATCTTAGCCTTGTTCACATCCGTTGTGTCCGAGTTGTTTGCAATTAAAAAGCCATCAGCAAATAATCCAACAGCATCTTGAAGCAACTGGACACGCTCAAGTAATTGTGCCTTTGTAAAGCTTTCGACTGTTCTTGCTTCACGGTCAAAATCTTCCCATGTGTCCATAAAGTTTTACCTCCCTTCTTGCCACATTCAAATTCAGAAGTCTATCTTTTGAATAGCTCTCCTCATAAGTCCCAGCGTAGACGGCACAGGGATAGGTCTTGTTTCTATCATTCCGCATTTTTCAGTCAAATCAACTCCTTCCCATTTGACACTCACTGCTCCCCTTCCCTCGCCGCTTTTTTCCTACTCATCCAGTGAGGTTTTGTCTATCAAGCGCCTGCCATGAACAACAGTAACAATTTTTATCTTGTCAGCGGCAAGTTTCTCAAAGAATCCGGGTGGTAGTTTGGTCAATATCTCCGCAGGAATATCCTTTTGCTCATTAATGCACTCGGGTAATAATTGCAGGTCTTCAGGGCTTAAATCGATATTAGCCATAACGCTCCCTTATTTCAATTCCTCTCGTATCGGTAATTTTAATGCATTAGCGTCCGGAAGTTTTCCTATCAGATATTTTGGTAATTTATTGGTAAGATAGTATTCCGCAACCCCGACAGGCTTTTTTACGCTGCGCAAAGCATATTCTACTACGATGTTGTCCTTATCCGCGCACAAAATAATACCGATAGAAGGGTTCTCGTCTTTCAACCGCACCTGTTCGTCCAGTAAATTAAGATAAAAATCCATTTTACCTGCATATTCCGGCTCAAACTTGCCGGTCTTAAGCTCAATCGCCACAAGGCATTTCAGAACACGGTTAAAAAACAGAAGGTCAACAAAATATTCGTTATTCCCCAACGTAAGCCGATGCTGATTCCCTATAAAAGAAAACCCCTTACCCAACTCAAGCATAAACCGCTTTATCTTTTCAATGAGGCGGCGTTCCAATTCCCGCTCAATAACGGGTTTTTTAATATCAAGAAAATCAAGGTTATAAACGCTTTTAATGGCTTCCTGAGTTTGCTCAGTTAAATGAACCGGCAAAGCGCGCTCAAAATTGTGTTGCTTCTGTTTTTGGCTCATTTGATACGCGCCGGCTTTAATCTGATTTAATAAAACATTACGGCTCCAACCCATTTCAACTGACGCTTTCAAATAGTACGCTCTTTCTTTTTTGTTTTTGACTTGAGAAAAGATTAGGATATTATGTCCCCAAGGCAATTCTCCAACAAGCTGTTGGAGAATTGCGTCGTCTTTATATTCAAGGTAAAACTGACGCATATACCAGAGGTTTTGGACCGAAAAACCAAAAGTGCTCTTAAAATCTTCTTTCAAATCATTAGCGAGCTTCTCAACTACCGCGTCGCCCCACTTATATTTTTCCTGCCGCTCAATAATGCTTCTTCCGATATCCCAGTATAATTTTATAAGCTCCTTATTGACCGACCGAACTGCCTTAATCCGCGCTGAAATAATGCGCGATTTAATTTCATTCAAGAACCTAATATATTCTTTGCCGATTATGTTTTTCATCCTAATGTGCACCCATTGTCAGGCTTGACTATTGATATTTGAGAACGCCTAAATGGCCCGATTCTTGTTTCTTGCATCCCACATTTTCCAGTCAAATCAATTTGTCCCTCACTGCTCCCCATTATCCACTTTCCTCAATGTCTGCTATTGCTCTTTCGCTCCAAATTAGTTCTGCCATTTCCCTGATAATCTCTTCATGGCTTCGGAGTGCGAAAATGTACGCCCTTCGCGGATATCAGCCTCTCCACTTTGAATTTTCTGAAGCAAATACAGGCGGTACATCATTTCTTCGACATCCACCTCATCAGGCAGCTCTTTAAGTATTTTTTCAATCTCAGACTTTGAAACTTGCTTTGTTAACATATCCCAACCTCCTTCTCGTTCCGGCAAGCGACAATCTCATTGTATACATTCAGTAACCCTTTATTCATCTTATATAAATAATAGGTAATGCCAGGTCATTATTGCAAGATAATATCTTTAAACAAGACCCTTGGGGACATAAATAGTCATACTCCGTGTTTCCTCAAATCCCTCTTCGACAATCCAAAATAATGTCCAACCTCATGGACAAGATGAAGGAAAACAGAACTCCCATTTAACTTCATTTATATTCCTATATTCTTCTCTCTACCTGCAATTAATCTTCATACGGCCCAAGGAACCGCTCGCCGTTGAAATGAATAAGATGCGTCGGGGATTCGGCAACCCAGACTTCCGTCTCCCACGAGATATCGTTAAGATACTTGATCATCGCTCGCCGTTCGAGAAACGCCGTCACAAATACCAACCCGATCTTTGATCCGGCAAAAAGCTCCTTTAGCTCCTGCCTGCGCTTAGGATTTACGGGGCCGTGACTGGTCACCGCTTCGATGAGAACAAGCCAGCCTTTTTCTACATGATGCACAACAACATCCGGCATCTTTCCATGTTCCTCAATTTCAACTCCAATCGACCTTAGAGCGTTGGGATCAAAATATGACCATTTGTCCTTAGTATTGCTAACATAAAGTACACGCCCGGACGGGGTATACAGTGAGCACAAATCATCAAGGATCTTCTTTATCAATACACTCTGCCTGCCCGGCAAAAGTTTGATCTCCTCACCGTTCGACAACGCAACTGGAAGCCTCCGCATCTCACGCTCTTGCCCATAACGCTTTTCCAAAGTCTTCATGGCTTGCCTATACTATCACTCTTGGCTTATTCAATACAAACACAAAATGATTTGTTACAGTAGAACCTTAATATCCCAAATTGGGTTTATCGCGCACCATGTGGTATAAAGTGAGTTAGTGAAAAATTCGCCCTACAATATTGCCTACCTTGAATTACGTCGGATCCTTAAGGACTTACGAGAAGCGAAACATTTGACCCAAGCACAACTATCTCGTAAACTTTCGGTTCCCCAAAGCTTTGTCAGCAAGTATGAGACTGGCGAACGGCGGATAGATGTTATAGAAACCGCTCAGATTTGCCAAGCACTCGAAACGTCAATGACCCAGTTATTATCTAAACTTTCGAAGCGGCTCAAACATACTGTTAAAATTAATCCAAAAAACTCAACAAATAGGGGGACATAATGGCCGTCAAAACGATAAAAAAATCGGCGATTTCGCATACTCCCGAATTGACTACCCCAGCAATGACTGGGCTAGTGGAGAAAATAAGAGTTGGCAATGCAACGGCGCGCCGTGCGGCGCAAATCCTTGTAGAAAAGCAACTTGGCTTTACTCTGCCCACACCTAAACAGAAAAAAAATATTGTTGTTGCCTTTGTGAAGAGAGACATGATCGTCTACGGTCGCGCTTTTGACATTATTAAGCTTCTTGCACCTGTCGAACTCGACGATCTATCAGAAGTTGAAGAAAAAATAAATATGATTCAGCTTTTCGAGATCAAATCGACAAACAAAGATAAAATCAGCGACAACTTTCGAGGATATTTTTTTGGACTTACTGCCGCTGAAGTTCTTGTTGCCCAAAGTCTAAAACAACAGTTCAAATTTGCCTTGGTTAACACTCTTACAAAACACCACATCGAGCTCAGCTTGAGCGAGCTGTTCGGTCGAGCCAAAGGCATCTATCCCACTTGGAGCATTCTGTTCTAATTAAATCTATCGTCCTTTGATGCCCCCCCTCCGGCCCCGCCTGTTCAAATAGCGACGCCATATTTCGCGCTATCATGGCGGGAGTAAAGAACTGGCCAATCTTCGACCGTTCACGCCGAGAGGTAGCGCCGTTCAAAGACTTACGAACGATATCCATGGTATTTGATAGCTCAACTGTCATGAAATGATCAGATTCCTTTCGCCCTTGTCCGCATTGTACAAATATTATAGACATTACAAGTATAACAAATAGTTTTGTTCATTATGTTACTTCATATACTCCTTCTTAATCTCATCCTTCTCCATCCTTTTTTCAACAACATCCAGGGATATCAGGCATGGGTTACGCTTTTTTGATCAACTCCACAAGTTTTTCGAGCTTCTTTTCCGAAATCTTCTGCCCCCGCAGCGTTCTGAACAGGATAGGCAGACTCGCTGCAACAGACTCGTTTTTAAGCAGTGCCTCGGGGATTCGGCCTGCCTCAATCCGGGCAAGGTCGAAAAAAGTGTACCAGTCGTCCGAGCCCTTCTTGATGCCTAAAAAACGGGCATACTCCTCAAGCTTGTCGCTCCCCTGCGGCGGCTGCATAAGCCCTCGTTCCAGTCTGCTGATGTTGCCGGGATCAAGCTTATTTTCAGCGCAGAACTGACGCAAAGTCTTCCTAAGGGAAATTCGCTTCTCTTTAAAGAACTCACCAAAGGTTAGTTTGGCATCCATTGAATGTCACCCCTTTCAGTATTGTTGTATTAATATTACAACGGACGGGCTGTTGTTGTCAAGACAGCAGGAAATTTTGCAGCGCAGAGAAATTTTTAGGGCCAGGTCTTGTTTCTTGCATCCTACATTTTTCAGTCAAATCAAT
>CAKKPR010000314.1 GCA_919901705.1 Thermodesulfovibrionales bacterium
TGTGCCTCAAGCCCCTCGATATCTGCAATGGTTTCGACTGCCTTTGCAATCTTCATAAAACCCTGTTTTGTGAATGACAGAAGGCTTGAGCGTTTGATAAAGTCATAGACTCCCAAGGGAGACGAAAATCTCGCAGTGCCTCCTGTTGGAAGTGTGTGATTCGGTCCTGCTGAATAATCTCCTAATGGCTCTGGTGTCCACTGTCCCAGGAATATCGCTCCTGCATTTTTGATTATTGGCAGGACAGCCGCAGGGTTTTTTGTCATAATCTCAAGATGCTCCGGCGCAATATTATTTGAGAGTTTAACAGCATCTGTAATCTTTTTAGTAATAATAACAGCCCCATAAGCAGCAAGAGATTTTTTTGCGATATTCTTTCTTTTAAGGCCTGCAAGTTGTTCTTCAAGTTCTTCATTGACCTTTTCTGCAAGCCTGCCTGAGTTTGTAATTAATATGGATGATGCAAGTTCATCATGTTCTGCCTGGCTTAACATATCTGATGCTATGAATGCAGGGTTTGCAGAATCATCTGCAATTATCAGTATTTCGCTTGGGCCTGCAATCATGTCAATGTCTACCTCTCCAAATACCATTCTCTTTGCTGTTGCCACATAGATATTGCCCGGCCCTGCAATCTTGTCAACCTTTTTAATTGTCTCTGTGCCGTAAGCCATTGCTGCTATTGCCTGAGCGCCGCCGATTTTATAAGCTTCTTTAATGCCGAGCATCTTTATGGCTGCCATTACATACGGGTTTATTTCACCTCGCGGCGAGGGGACGCAGAGTGCAATTTCCTTAACGCCTGCAACCTGTGCCGGTATGATATTCATCAGGACCGTAGATGGATATGATGCCTTGCCTCCCGGCACATAGACGCCAACCCTTCCAATAGGACGTATAATCTGTCCCATAAAAGTTCCTGTCCCATCTTTGACTATCCACGATTTTTCTTTCTGCATCTCGTGGAACTTGCGTATTCTCTTTGCAGAGAGTTCGAGTGCCTTAACACCCTTCCTGTCAGCCTTATTTGCATATCTTGATATCTCAGCAGATTTTAATGCCAGGGTGGCTGCGTTACGGTAGTCGAACTTCTTTGTGTATTTCAGAACAGTCCTGTCGCCGTTCTTCCGTACATCAGTAAGGATAGAACTTACTCTTTTTTCTATCTCAGGGTTGTTACCTGAGGCACGTCCTCTTAAAACATCAAGGAATATCCTGATATCTTTTGTTGCCCTCAGAATTCTCATAGGACTAATTTTAGCTTTTAGTGCGTGATTATTCAAGATTTTTAAGCAATAAGGCTAAAGTTTTTTTATTTGATGACGATAAAGACATTGACATTCATTTCCGGTATGAGATAATTATTTTAAGAAGGAACTGCCATGACAGATAAAACAGGGCGCAAAAAAGCTGTAGTAGAAAACATAAAACACCAGATTAGAGTCCTTAATGGAATAATTCTGCTTATTGTTTATGCCCTTTTATTACTGGTAGTAAGGTTCCTGTATGTATTTCTCGATTATATGTCTACACCGTCTTTAGTAACTATTCTTTCGATTGTAGCCGGGCTTGTAGTTACAGGTATGTATGTGGCTAATGCCGCCTCAAAAAGCGCTATTAAAACAATAGAAGAATATACCAATAAATTAAACAGCCTTCTAAACACCACAAGGGACATACGTGAGATAGTTTATGGTGATGTCCTTCTGGAAAGTATTGTGGAAAGTTCATTAAAAATTACCGGAGCAGATGCGGGTTCAATTCTGCTTGCCGATGGAGACAGGCTTGTATTCAAAGTGGCAAAAGGCAGAGAGAGCAGTAAAATAGAGGGGCTTTCGATTCCAAAATCCCAGGGCCTTGTTGGATGGGTCGTGGACAACGGCAGCGCTATCAGGATTGACAATGTAAAAAGCGACAGCAGGTTTGATTCAGAGATAGATAAGATAACCGGATATGATACAAAGACAGTGCTGTGTGTGCCTCTGAGATTAAGCTCAGGAACAATAGGGGCCTTGGAGCTTATTAATAAAGAAAGAGGTGTTTTCAGTTCTGAAGATGAAGATTTAATAACATATTTTGCCGACCAGGCCGCTATAGCCATTACCATGACAAAATTCCGCGAGGACCAGAAAAATTTTGAAATCCATCTTACAGATGTCCTGCTCGACGCCATGGACACCCATATTCATGAAAAAAGCGGCCATTCAAAAAGGGTTGCAAAATACTGCCTTTTAATGGCGCGTGCAATAAATATGTCCGAAGATGAGAAGACGAAATTGTACCACGCCTGCCTGCTTCATGATATTGGTTTTCTGAAGATTAAGGTAAAAGATGTAAAATCCAAAGATGAGTATAAGGCACATTCGCAGCTTGCCTATGAGATGCTGCGGCCGATAAACTTTTATTCTGATATTGGTCCGTTCATTTTGCACCATCACGAGAGGTACGACGGCAATGGATACCCGGCAGGCCTGAAAGGCGAGGCCATTCCACTGGAGGCGAGGATGATTGCCATTGCAGAGGCCTTTGATGCAATGGTCAGCAGAGATTCATACAAATATGTCGGGAGACTGATAGAAGAGAATAAAACCCCATCTGCCAGGGGATTCCGCAGTGCAATTGAAGAGCTTAAGAATAATTCCGGCACCCAGTTCGATGCTGAGCTTGTGGATATTTTTGTCAGCAATATTGATGAGAGTTTCGTGGAAGAGGTGTGATTAAACCCGCTCTGTATGTCCGGTAAGATATCTTTTTTCAGTAGCTCTTAAGAGATACTCTCTTGACTTAAAACTGCGTTTAAATGAAAATCATAAGGTCATGAAAAACATAAGGTTCCTCATTGAATACGATGGCACGAATTACCACGGCTGGCAGGAACAGAATTTAGCCATCAGCCAAAAGAATATTATTACAATACAGGGCATGCTTCAGGAAAAGCTAAAAGCAATAACCGGTGCAGATGTAAAGGTCATTGGTTCCTCAAGGACTGATGCCGGTGTTCATGCCTTTGGGCAGGTTGCTTCATTTCTTACAGATTCATATCTTGAAGCAGAAGTATTGCAGAGGGCCTTGAACTCACTGCTTCCTGAAGATATAAGAATCCTCAATGCTGAAGAAGTGAATGAGACATTTCATCCGAGATATGATGCCGTCAGCAAGAGCTATTTCTACCTTATATCCAATATGAGTATTTCATCTGCGTTTCTTTACAGATACGCATGGAGAGTACGGCACAGGCTTGATCTGGATAGTATGAAGGAAGCGGGAAGTCTCCTTTATGGGAGGCATGACTTCTCGGCATTCAGGGGCGCGGGTTGCGGTGCAAAAACGACTGAGAGATATATAAGCTTTTTTAATATAGAAAGGCTGGAGAGGATTGATTTTATGACAGCAGGGCTTAGAGGGGATTTCATAAAGATAAGGATAGAGGCAAATGCATTTTTGAGGTATATGGTAAGAAATATTGTTGGAACGCTCGTTGATATAGGAAGGGGGAAGATGGCTGTGCATGCCATATCAGATGCCTTTGAGCTTAAAGACAGGAGAAAGACCGGGCCTACAGCGCCTGCAACCGGGCTATTCCTTGAGGCAATAAAATACTGAACGTCTTTCCCTGAATGATTCTTTTACCGCACCTGGTTTTCTATTGCCTCTAATTGTTCTATCCTCTCCTGACAGTCCTTGCAATGTATCGCAGAGGGCATAACCTTCAATCTTTCCTTGCTTATCTCTTCACCACACGACTCACAGATCCCATAAGTCCCCTCGTCAAGTTTTCTGAGAGACTCATCTATTTTTACAAGTGTTTCTCTGTGAGCGCTGAGTTTTCTAAGGCTCACATCTTCAGAGAGATCTACAATAGACCAATCGCCATCATCAAGTGCGGTATCTACAAGCTGTCTGGTCTCACCCCTGATATATTTTGATATTTCAATCTTTGCCTCTCTGACAAACTGCTCCCTTGTTTGGATCAAAAGCTTTCTAAGCGCTTCTTTTTTCTCCTCAGGAGATTGTTTTCCCTTTACCGGTCGTAATCGACTCGCAACGAGCTTTCTTGCTTTGACCGGGACGGCTTTTTTTACCTTTGCCTGTTGTAAGCGGCCCGCAACGGGCTTTCTTTTTTTTGCAGCAGGCCTTGCTATTTTTTTTCTGACGGTTTTTTTCTGTTTTGCCTTTATGGCTTTTCCATGCTGTTTCTTTGCTTTTTTAACTGTTTTTTTAATTGCCTTTTTTACGCGCTTTTTTGTTGCCATTATTTTGCCTCTCGTAGAGTCGAGTCTCCGACTTCTGTTTTCTCTGCCTTTTCCCCTTCTTTAAAGACCTCGATAAGGCTTCTTACCGTTATGCCTGCGGCCTGCAAGGCCTTCTGGATATCAGGCAATTTTGCGTCAGTAACCTTTAGAACGAAATTGCTGTTAGCCATACTACACCTCCATTATTTCTTTTTCTTTATGCATCAGTATTTCATCTATCTTCTTGATATAAGCATCCGTCAGTTTCTGTATTTCATCAAGGGATTTTTTTGTATTATCTTCGCTCAGGTGCTTTTCTTTCTCGAGTTTTTTAATCTCTTCGTTTGTATCTCTTCTTATATTTCTTACGGCAATCTTTGAATCCTCGGCATTCTTCTTTGCGACTTTCACAAGCTGTTTCCGCCTCTCCTCTGTAAGCGCCGGGATATTTATCCTTATAACCTTTCCGTCATTTGAAGGTGTAAGGCCCAAATCTGATTTCATGATTGCCTTTTCTATTTCAGATATTATCTTTTGCTCCCATGGCTGGATTGCAATCTGGCGGCTCTCCGGGATACTTAATGACGCAAGCTGCTGCAAGGGGGTTGGTGTGCCGTAGTAGTCAACCTTTATTCCGTCAAGGAGCGCAAGGGATGCACGACCCGTCCTTATAGCGCTGAACTCCTTCTTGAGCGCTTCAACAGCGCTGTCCATTTTCTCAATGGCTTTTCTTTTTAGTTCTTTTTCCATTGTCTCCTCCTACCATGGTGCCTATCTTTTTGCCCAGGGCAACTTTGCTGATATTATCCTTTCCTTTAAGGTTGAATACCATAATCGGGAGATTGTTGTCCATACATAATGATATTGCTGTTGAATCCATGACGCTGAGGCCTTTTTTCAGGACATCGATGTAGCTTATGGTGTCGAATTTTTTTGCCCTGGGGTCTTTTACCGGGTCAGAAGAATATACGCCGTCAACCTTTGTTGCCTTCATTATTACATCTGCCCCTATCTCCATGGCCCTGAGGGCCGCGGCAGTATCAGTTGTAAAATAGGGGTTCCCTGTGCCGGCGGCAAATATTACGATGCGGCCTTTTTCAAGATGCCGCATGGCCTTTCGTCTTATATAAGACTCGGCCAGTTCTCTCATCTCTATGGCTGACTGGACCCTTGTAGTGATATTGTTTTTCTCGAGTGCATTCTGAAGCGCTAATGCATTTATGACAGTGGCAAGCATTCCCATATAATCTGCTGATGCGCGTTCCATTCCCTTTACGCTTGCCTCTACTCCTCTGAATATGTTGCCTCCGCCTATGACTATGGCAAGCTCAGCGCCCAGGTTAACAACCTTTTTAATTTCTTTAGCTATAAAATCAACAGTGGCAGAATCTATGCCAAAACCTTTGTCTCCCATCAGCGCTTCGCCGCTGAGCTTTAAGAGTATCCTTTTATATTTCAATGAGGATTTCACTCTGAATTTTTTTGCTTTTCGCCAAGATGGAACCTGGCAAAACGCTTTATTAAGATGTTTTCTCCAAGCTTGGCTATCTTTTCAGTAACAAGGTCTTTTATTTTTGTCTTCTGCTCCGGATCTTTTATAAAAACCTGGTCGAGCAGGCAGGTTTCGCTAAAGAATTTATCAAGTTTTCCCTCGACTATCTTCTCTACAACCTGCGGAGGCTTGTTGGTGACCTGTGTCTTGTATATTTCTTTTTCTCTCTCTATAATCTCCTGCGGCACGTCTTCGCGTGAAAGGTAAGATGGATTTGCAGCAGCAATGTGCAAAGAGACATCTTTAACGAGTTCTCTGAAGTCGTCTGTCTTGGCGACAAAATCTGTCTCGCAGTTTACCTCCACGAGAACGCCTATCTTGTCCATGTGTATGTATGAGCTTATAAGCCCTTCTGATGCTGTTCTGCCGGCTTTTCTTGCAGCGCTGGCCAGGCCTTTTTGCCTGAGGCAGTCTATTGCCTTTTCAAAATCACCTTCGCTTTCAGTAAGCGCTTTTTTACAGTCCATCATGCCTGCGCCTGTTTTTTCCCTTAGGTCTTTAACCTTGTCAGCCGTAATAGTGCTCATTATCCCTTTACCTCCGCTGCCGCTTCCTTCTCTTCCTGCTGCACCATCTTTTCAACAGCCGTCTTTTCAGCCTCTTCAGCAGCAATCTTGTTCAGTGTCTCCCTTCCTGCGAGAATGGCTTCTGCCATCTTTCCTGCAAGGAGTTTTATTGCCCTGATTGCATCATCATTGCCGGGTATAACATGGTCAATCTCATCAGGGTCACAGTTTGTGTCAACAACACCGACTATCGGAATTGAAAGTTTTCTTGCCTCGGCAACGGCAATCCGTTCTTTTTTGGGATCTATTATAAATACTGCTGCAGGCAGGCTGTTCATATCCTTTATGCCGCTCAGGATTTTCTCGAGTTTGCCGCGCTCTTTTTCAAGGGCTGAGACCTCTTTTTTTGGCAGGAGCTCGTATGTGCCGTCTGTCTTCATGGTCTCTATCTGTTTAAGTCTTTCTATGCTCTTTTTGATTGTCAGGAAATTTGTAAGCATGCCGCCGAGCCATCTTTGATTTACAAAGAACGCGCCTGCCCTTTTTGACTCTTCGTATATTGCATCCTGAGCCTGTTTTTTTGTGCCGATGAAAAGGACATTTCCGCCTTTGGCAGCGGTATTTTTAACAAAGTTATATGCATCTTCAAGTCCCTTCATTGTTTTCTGAAGGTCAATGATATAGATGCCGTTTCTTTCTCCAAAGATGTATTTTTTCATCTTTGGGTTCCAGCGTTTTACCTGATGCCCAAAATGAACACCGGCTTCAAGAAGCTCTTTCATTGTTGCTACCATTTGATTCCTCCTCTGGTTTTTTCCTCCGCCTTTTTCTCTACACCCCGAAGGGACCACGTAGAGAAAAGTTGATGGCGTGTGTTTTTACCCCGTGAGGAAGTCTTTCCTTCGGGGTTTACAGGGTAAAATGCTAACATAAAAGGCATCTTATTTGCAAGGGGAGGGGCTATAT
>CAKKPR010000315.1 GCA_919901705.1 Thermodesulfovibrionales bacterium
AAAGTAGATGAAAAGGCGCTCTGCAATTTAATAGAATGGCACATTAAACAGGGCACAAATGCTATAGTCCCGTGCGGGACAACAGGAGAGTCGGCAACGCTGGAGTATGAAGAGCACTACAGGGTGATTGAGTTAACAGTAAAGACTGTTAACAAGCGGGTACCTGTAATTGCAGGGACCGGTGCAAACGCAACTGACGAGACAATAATGATAACCCAAAAGGCTAAAAAGGTTGGCGCTGACGCAGCGCTGCTTGTTTCTCCTTATTACAATAAACCGACTCAGGAAGGCCTTTACAGGCATTATAAGGCTGTTGCAAAGGCTGTTGATATTCCAATAGTCCTTTATAATGTGCCCGGCAGGACTGCGGTGAATATACTGCCTTCAACAGTTGCCCGCTTAGCTGAGATAAAGAACATAATTGCCATAAAAGAAGCTACAGGCGATATGAAACAGGTCAGCGAGGTAATAAGGCTCTGCGGTGACAGGATTTCTGTAATATCAGGCGATGACTTCACCACGCTTACCCTTCTGGCGCTTGGAGGGACAGGTGTAATATCTGTTTCTGCGAATGTGGCGCCAAAGGACGTCTCTGACATGTGTGCGGCGTGGCATCAGGGAAATATTGAAAAGGCAAGGAAGCTCCATTTCAAACTGGAACCCTTGAATGCATCCATGTTCATAGAGACAAACCCGATACCTGCAAAAACAGCCCTTGCAATGATGGGGAAGATAAAAGAAGAATTCAGGCTTCCGCTCTGTGAGATGTCTGATGTAAATAAAGACAAGCTCAAAAAGGTTCTGAAGGATTACGGGCTGATATAGCTCAATCAATGTTTACAAAACAGCCTGACAATGTCAGGCTGTTTTGTTTCTGACTATTCTTCCAGCATAATCGCCTCAACTGGACAGTTTTCTTCTGCTGCCTCGCAGCAGCCTACAAACTCGCACGCCTCAGAGTCAATGACCTGTGACTTCCCTGATATTTCGTCCACATGGAAAACCGCAGGACATATATCCTCGCAGTTTCCGCAGCCAATGCATAATTCTTCATCAACTCTTACGTTCACGCTGATATTCTATATTTTAATTAATAATGAAGCAAGAAAAAGAACCTTATCTGTTAAAATAAAAAATGGCAACCTTAACACTAAATCTGGAAAAGAAAAATGAAGTTCTTTACAAGTGGGCATATGTCCTTGCCCTTATTACAATCTTCTATAATATCCTTGAGGGTGTGGTCTCTGTTTTTTTCGGAATTGAAGGCGAAACACTCGTCCTCCTGGGTTTTGGGATAGACTCATTCGTTGAGGTAATCTCCGGTATAGGCATATGGCACATGATCCGCCGTATAAGAAGAAATAACAATGAAACTTATGATAAATTTGAAAAGGATGCACTGAAGGTAACAGGGACTGCATTTTATATTCTTACTGCAGGGCTAATCGTAACTGCTTCAATCAATTTATACATGGGGCATAAACCTGAGACAACCTTGTGGGGGATTATTATTTCCCTCGTCTCCATCCTTTCGATGTGGCTTCTGCTTCATTACAAAATAAAAGTCGGCAGGCAGTTAAATTCACAGGCAATACTTGCTGATGCCAATTGCACAAAGGCCTGCATGTATCTTTCGGTTGTTCTTTTTCTCTCAAGCCTGGGCTATGAGCTCACAGGCATCGGAGGGCTTGACTCACTTGGAGCAATCGCGATTGCAGCGCTTTCATTCAGGGAAGGCCGTGAGGCATTTCAAAAAGCCAAAGGGAATTTGACCTGTGGCTGCAATAGCGCCTGCCACTGATAGAACCTGCCTTTTATCAG
>CAKKPR010000316.1 GCA_919901705.1 Thermodesulfovibrionales bacterium
GTTTATCAGATATGGCAAATGGCATATAGCCCCATAAAGTCGAATAATAGCCGGCTTTCGCATCAACTCCCATAACTCTGATTGGATACCATGTTTTTACTTCTACCACGTCAACAAGCTTCATCCTGCTGTAGAGATTCAGAGAAGGTCCCCATAGTTTAGGCACATCAGCTATTATTATCAAATCTCCTTTTTGGGGTTCATTAGAATCCGAGGTCAGATATCTGAACCCATTCTTGTCCATATAATAATGCATACCCCACTCTCCCGTATACCAGGTCCTGTCATAAGCTTTACCGACGGTATTCTTAACCTCTACGGCAAAATCCCTGTATGAAGATGCGTATATATAATCTCCATAAGCGACCGCAAGCCCGAGCAGGGATGTAAGTACCGCAGCTATTATTACCCCCTCGGTTGCTCTCCCCGGCGAGTCCGCTCTCCTCGGCGAGTCGCCCGGGGCGACCTGAGTGCGGACGAGTCGTACCGACCTGCTCCTGACAGTATTCTTAAGAAATATAAATGACAGAGGTACAATAAGAGGCATAAGATATCTGACTGCTCCAAAAGGCATCAAAAAAATATTATAGAAAATTACCGCAGCAACCCATGCAAGCAGGAATAAACTTAAGGCCCTGTCCTCAATTTCACCCAAAGCCATCGTCGCCATGTATATGATAAAAAAAAGACCTGATGCCGCAAGAAAAATAAGCCAGAGGCTGCTCCATATTGGATACCCAAGACTAATTATAGGCGCTATCACTATAAGTCCTGACACTACAGCTAAAAAAATATGCCTCTTTGAGGCTGTTATCTGCTTGTATTTCAGCGGCAGAAGAAAAACAGTAGAAATGCCAATGATAATAGGTATGCTAAGCGCCTTATTAAAAAGCCTGTCAGGCTGCAATCCCCGTCTGACTTCTCCTATAAGCCCTGAAATGGGAGAATGATGATTTAATGCAATGGAGACCAGCGTCAGAGACATTATTGCAACTGGAAGAAAAAACATAAGAATTATTTTACGGTTGACGCTTCTCTTGACGACAAGATAAATAAAAAACGCCGGAAGCAGAAAAAATGTCTGATATGATATGAGGCCTGCAACCGCCAAAGTCAGGAAAGAAAATGCTGTCCGGCCCGGCAAATTTTTCCTTATCCCGGAAATCAAAAAATATGCCGCAAGTATCCATAAGGAAAGCATTGGGGCGTCAGCCATGAGGTTATGACTGACCGGCAGTAAAGCTGCGTTGCCGCATATGATCATTAAAGCCGGGATTGGTTCTACATTTAATTCCTTCGCTAACAGGAAAGTTGAAAGAAGCAGCAATACAGGAAAGAGCAAAAAACATATGTGCATCAGATAATCCTTATAACCTGTTATGAGACTCGTAATTTTAAGATAAATGGGAATGAACGGCGGATGGGTTGAATTAAAGGGATTCCAATTTTCAGCTTTACCTCCCATGAAATAATATACATATCCCGGCTTAACCGAAAAAGGGAAATCTATAGCTTGCGCCATCTCTATAAAATTGCCGTCATCAATATGCACTGCCTTGTTTATAAAAGGGATATAAAATAAAACTAAGAATAAAAAAATAATAAGTAATATTTTTTTCATTTTAGAACTAGCGAAGCCGCCATCTACAAACCTTTTTCCCTGAGTTCAGAAATAATGCCTCTATAGGATTCCGGAGCAAGTTTAATAAATTTTTTATAATAAACCTTTGCCTCCTCTTTTCTCCCTGCTTTTTCTAATGTGATAGCAAGGTTATAATATACCTCACCCATCTGGGGAAATACCCTGATCGCCATTTTATATGCATTTATTGCCTTATTATAATCTCCTTTTAAATAGTAAGCATTGCCAACAGAGTTAAGTATCAGCGGATTATCTAAATCCGATTCAAGCGCCTTCAGCCAGTGGTTCATGGCATCGTCCAGCTTTCCTATTTCTTTATATGCGTCACCGAGTCCCTGGTGAGCAAAGGCGGCATTTGGTGATTCCTCTACAATTTTTTCGAAAAGAGTGATGTTGTTTTTCCAAATCATATTTGAAGATATTGTAATAGCCGCAAATATAATTATTACCAATACCCATCCAATCATCAGATATTTCCTTCTCGCGTCACCGGTAAGTTTTACAAAATATGCAGATACAAAAAGCGAAAACGACAGCGCGGGAATATATAAAAACCTTTCAGCAATATACATCAAATCTCTTCCAGCTGTAAATGTATTAACCCGCCAGATAACGGGCGCAAGCATAATAAACGGGAATATCAGAAGGAAAAACATTGCTTTATCTTTTCTTATCTTAAATGCAAGCAGAAGACCTAGGATAAAAAGAAGCGCTGCAAGCAGAACCTTTGGTTCAAAGATGGATGTATACCATCTTGCAGGATAGAATGCGCTTAAAGGATATGGGATTACAAGGAGTCTCACATAATCCAGGGTTGCAACTGCCATAGTAAAAGTTCTTGTTAATATCGGCTGTGCTACCCATCCGCCCAAAACCGTATCTGTAAACAATACCCTTAACACAAGATATATTCCAACAAGTGCTGCATAAGGTATTACTTCAAACATCCCTTTTTTGAGTCCTTTTTTATGGGTCGTGAGAATCAAAAGGGCAAAAGGCATCATTACCGCTACTTCTTTTGACAGCAACGCAAGAAAGAATGTAATCCATGAGAGATATTTCTTTTCTTTGAGAAAAAAATAGAGGGAAAAAATTACAAAAAAACCAAATATGACCTCTCCCGATGCAGCCCTTCCCACAGGCTCATTGTTGACAGGATGCACAGCAAAGACGGAAGCTCCTATCAGTGCTATAAGTTTTTCAGTACTAAACAAAAGCAACCCGACTCTGTATAAAATTACCACGCAGATCATATGGAGCAGGATATTTGTCAGATGAAAACCCCATGGATTTGGTCCCCAGATTTTGTAATTTAAAATATGAAAGGTCATTACCATAGGCCTATAATAAACCCGCCGGAATTCTGCACCCTCAATCTTCCATAGATGACTTATAAAGAGTGTTGGTATCTCTCTTATTGGAAGAGCAATCTTGGGATTATCAACAATTAGTCCATAATCATCCCATACAAATGAATTCTGCAGAGAATATGCAAATGCAGCTGTTACAATCAGCGCCAAAATAATATAAGATTTCACAGAAGATACCTGTTCAAGACTGGACCACTTCATTCAGTGAGCTTCCTGTTTCTGGCGTAATTGTAAAGCCTTCCATTTTTCACCAAGATACTGAAAGACCTGAACCCTTGCATTAAACTGGTCAACAACATAAATCCTGTCATCAGCGTCTGCAGCAATCCCGGCAGGCATGGAGAATTGGCCCGGCTCTATTCCTCCTTCACCCACTTCAAGAAAAAAATTACCTTCCTTGTCAAATATAAAAATTTTCTGCAAGGCTGCATCAACAACATACATATTACCCTCTGAATCAATAGTTATTCCTTTAGGGCGTACAAATAACTTTGGTTTGCTGCCCGACGAAATAGTCCTAAGAAATTTCCCCTCGCTGTTATAAACCTGCACCCTGAAATTTCCTGTATCCACAACATATATATTTCCATGGGAATCGACTGCAATGTTCGTGGGAAAACTTAATTTACCCTTATCTGCTTCCAGCCCCTCTATCACAAAAAGAGAGATTCCCTCGAGTGTATAGGCCCTCACGGTATTTATCCTGGTATCAGCCACATATAACCTGTCTTTCGCTGAATCCACTGCTATCCCTGACGGACTCTTGAGTTCACCTGCCCGGCCGATCGCCCTGATAAATGCGCCGCTTCTGTTATATACAAATAACTTTTGAGCTGTTACATCACTCACATATACGCTTCCATCAGGAGACACTGCGACACCTATCGGCATTCTCAACTGCCCTGCCCCTGGTTTATCTCCTATAAATGAAAGGCTGCCGCTCTTCCTGTCAAAGACAAATACCCTGCCTACATCCGTCACATAAATCCTGCCCTCTTTGTCAACCGTAACACCATAAGGCCTTATCAGTCTTCCTTCTATATCTTCTTCACCCCCAATAAAGTCTTTCAGCCATCCACTTTTAGCCCTGGGCTGCAGATCATCTTTCGATTCAATTATGTCACCAAATTTTATCTTCGGCTCGGCAGGCGGAAGCGGCCAAACCGTATTTACAGGTTTTTCAGGCATCCGCTCAACCTCTTCAAAGGCACAGCCCGTTATGAAAAACAGGTTAAAAAGAATAAGAAGCTGCAAAAGTTTCAAAAAATTAAGCAGGGTAAATAGTTGCAATAGTTTCAGAAGTTGCAATAGTTTCAACTTGAAACCTTTTACCCTTTTGTAACTTTTTACACTTTTAAAATGCATCTTTTTCAACTTTTATAATTTTTTGACCTATTTAACCTTTTTGCTATAGAAGCTGTCAATGCGCTTGCGGACATCCTCTTTTTGCTTATTATATTGCGGCGGAGCAATATTATAAAAAATATCATAATAATAGGTTGCCTGATTTAACATGCCAACATTTTCCAGATTGAGTCCAAGGTTATAATATGCCTCAACGTT
>CAKKPR010000317.1 GCA_919901705.1 Thermodesulfovibrionales bacterium
TCTCCACATGGGAAGGAATATAAAGCTCATATGAGTTGAGAAGGTCAAGTCTATAAATCTTAGCAAGAAATATTAATGGAGAAGCATTACATACAACCTTCTCTCGCATCTATTTTAAATCCTCTGCCAGATCTTCCATTGAATAGTCTATGTGTATGTCCGCTTTCTTTATCTTCTCTATCATCTCCCATATGTCTATCGAAAGCATTGCTGCTGCCTTTTGAAGGGTTATTTTGCGGGACCTGTATAATTCGAGAACATTTTTTTCACTTAGCACCTCAAGTCCCTGCTTTAGCGCCTGTACCATTAGGTCATTTAATTTTATTCCCTGGATTTTGGATGCCTTTTCAGCTTTTCTGTATATATCTTCCTGTAGTTTTACAACCTTCACCTTTTACCTCCTCATAAGACTTAATTTTCGCTATATCCATTCAGTCCCATCTCCTGAGCGGCCTCATTAATCAACTGCCTCTCTATGATTCTGTATTCATGCCCGAGTCCGCCTAAAAGCGCAGCTGTTGCCAGGCTGTTTATCAGCCTTGGGATGCCCCCGGAATACGCATGAAGCGCACTCAACGCATCATCCGTAAAGAGCATCTCCTCACGGCCCCCCACCTTCAGCCTGTGCTCCACATACCCTTTAATCTCGGCCTCGCTGATTGGGCCGAGATGATAAAATAGCCCGATGCGCTGTTTCAGGGGAATATATGCCTTATGGTTTAACCTGCGCCTGAGGTCCGGCTGTCCGACAAGTATGAGGCTTAACAGATTTGTGTCATCAAGCTGGAAATTTGTGAGCAGCCTTATCTCCTCAAAGGTCTCCTTGTTGGGGATGAGCTGCGCCTCGTCTATGATTACCACAGGCGTAATCCCTGCCTGATAGTCTTCGTAGACCTTTGAATAGACTGCCTCAAGCAGGTCATCCTTAAAGTTTGACGGAACATCTATATCAAAACGCTTGGCAACTGTCCTCAGGAATTGGGCCGGCGTGAGTCTGGGATTAATTATAAGTATTATTCTGTGTTTTTCTCCCAATGAATCTATCAGCGCCCGCGTAAGCGTTGTCTTCCCGCAGCCGACATCGCCTGTCAGGAGAATCAAATCTCTTTCTTCGACAGCATACTGCAGCCTTGCGAGCGCTTCTTCGTGCGCACTGCTCATGAAAAGGAATTTCGGGTCAGGCGTCTTGGTAAACGGCCTGCGTTTCAGCCCATAAAATTCCTCATACATTTACAGCACCCCCTTTTATCTTTTGTTTTATAACAGACTCTTCTATAAGCGCATCAACATCTATGACCAGTATAACCTCATGCTTGCCTATCTCTGCAGCCCCTGCAAAGCCGCGAAGCCCCGCAAAATATTCTCCCAGCGACTTGATGACTATCTCGTGCTGGCCAAAGAGTTCATCAACTATCAAACCATGTTTCCTGTTTCCGGCTCCGACAACCACGGCAAAAAACTTCTCAGATTCGCTTTCTCCTATAGCAAAAACCCTCCCGATGTTTGTCATGGGAAGCATCTCTCCTCTCAGGTTATAGACTTCCTTCCCTTCTACGGTCTGGAGTTCGTTTCGTGTGATAACAACTGTCTCGGATATGGAGGTCAGGGGCATTGCAAACTTCATATCGCCTACCCTTATTAGCAGGGACTTGACAATAGCAAGCGTAATAGGAATAGTCAGGAGCATTGTAGTCCCCTTGTCTTTCTCTGTATCTATCTCGGCAAAACCTCCAATGGCTGCAAGCTTTTCCTTCACGACATCCATGCCGACGCCACGGCCTGAAACCTCGCTTACCACTTCCTTTGTACTGAAGCCGGGAGTAAAGATAAAATCTATAATCCCTTTTTCATCAAGCTCCGCATCGCTGGCTAAAAGACCCCTTTCCATTGCCTTCTCTTTCACCTTTTGGATATCAATCCCGCCTCCGTCATCCTTAACCTCAATAATAACGTGGTTGCCGCGCTGGGACGCCTTCAGGATAATAGTGCCGGACTCTTTCTTCCCTTTTCTTTTTCTTTCCTCTGACGGTTCAATGCCGTGGTCAAGCGCATTTCTTACAAGATGCATCAAGGGGTCAATAACCTCTTCCGCAATATATTTGTCAATTTCTGTATCCTCTCCATACATGACAAGCTCTATTTTCTTCCCTATCTCTCTTGAGTATTTCCTGATAACCTGCGAAAGCCTCGAGAATATCTGGCCTATGGGAACCATTCTTATCTCGAGCACCTGATTTTGAAGTTCTGCCAGTCTTTTCTCAAGAGTCTGAGATATTTTATGGATGTCAATAACCAGCGGTGAATGGCCGTAATTCTCAATCAGTTCTTCCCCTATCCTCTTTACAGCGCCCTTTGCAAGTGTGAGCTCGCCTATGGTATTAAGAATCCTGTCCAGCTTCTCTATATCAACCCTTACAGTTGTAGTTGTGCTCTTAAGAGTAGCCTCTCGTTGCGGGTCGCTTCCGACCTGTGCTTTTTGAGGCTGCGGGACAATCTCAACAGCCTTGGGAGTAATCAGACTATCAATATCAAGCCCTATCTCATCCCTGAGTTTTTCTATAGGTTGAGCGCTTCCGAACATGAGGTTGAAACCTATGGAATCAGAAGGCATATTTGATGACGTCGGGAGTGTTGATATCAGCTCCCCTTTTGATTTTATCAGCCTGGTAAGCTCTTCCAGCGATTTATCAAAATCAGCCAGGGAAAATATCGCCTTTGCCATATAGACCCCTTTGCCTTCATGGATATTTGCCTTTAACCTGTGTTCCTCATACTCTGACAGCACCATGAGCAGCGCTTCATCAATAAGCCCTTTGAGTTCAGGGCCTTTGGTCCTGCTTGTAAGAGAATTTCTGAAAACCTCTATGTTTTTCAGATGTCCTGAGACATCCTGTTCCTTGTCCTGATTGAGCCCTTCCATAATCGACCTGAGTATATCAATATTATTGAACAGAAATTTTACGACATCCTCGGATATATCAACCTTGCCAAGCCTTATCTCATCAAGCAGGGATTCAAGCGCATGACTGAGGTCAGCAATACCCTGATGCCCAAAAAGCCCTGAAAGCCCCTTGAGTGTATGTATGGCGCGGAAAAGCGCATTGATGGTATCCGGATTAAGCTCGGTCTGATATGTATCCTGTACCTCGAGAATAAGCCTGCCTGATTCCTCGAGCAGGTCTTCTGCTTCAGCTATAAACTCTTTTTTGGCTGAGCTCATAGGTTCAGAATCTTTCTTATAATGCCCTGTAGTTCCGGGGCCTTAAAGGGCTTTGTCACATAAGCAGTTGCACCAAGCGCCATACCTCTTTTCTTGTCCTCCTCGCTTCTTTCAGTGGTGACTATTATCAACGGAATATGATTATATCTTGGATTGCCTTTAATAAAGTTTATTAATTCAAGGCCGTTTATATCAGGCATGTTAATATCTGTTAGCACCAGATCAAAGTCCTGCGCAGGAAGGAGTTTTAATGCATCAAACCCCGTAGGAGCTTCGACAACGTCAAAATCACCAATCTCTTCTATAACCGCTCTAATCAGGGAACGCGTAGTTGCTGAATCTTCAACGAGCAGAATGGATTTCACATACCCCCCTCAATGAGTCGTAGACTAAAACTGATAGATTTTAACAAAATAGCGCTAAAAAAGCATCACAAATCCGAGAATTGTCATTGCGAGCATAGCGAAGCAATCTCGCCTTTGAAGCTCAGATTGCCACGAACCCTTCGGGTTCTCGCAATGACAGACAAGTCAATGCTGTGCAAAGTATATATCGGGATTTGGGCATCACATCTTTGTTTTATTTTCTATATTACTTTGCATTTCCTGAAGTCTGCGCTGGAGAAGCGCTTTTTCCAGTGCAAGCCCTGCCTGGCTGACAAATATATCAAGCCCTTCTGTCTCTGTTATCGCCTCGCCTGTTGGAAGATTATCACAGTAAAGCATTGCAGCAACCCGGCCCTCTGCAATTATGGGAAATATTGCAACATCCGTTGGCCAGTCGTTGCGACTCGCAGCCGAGCCCCCTCCGATCTCCTTTATCAGAGACTCTGTGATTTTATCTTTCTCCATTCTCCCTCTGTATGAATGCGTCTCATTCACAATCTTTGTCAGGAATGGACTGTCTTTTAAGGGGAGTTTCGTCTCTCTTATCTTTTCATCAGCCCTTTCTATCTCCAGGCCGAACTGGCCCAGCCCTACAATCTCTTTTTCTCCGGCCATAAACAGAATGCCTCTTTGAAAAATATCGCTTGCGAACCTCAGTATAAGAAGTGTTATTTCTGAAGCTGAATTCGGGAATCTCAGTTCCTGCGTAAGCGCCTTAAGGGCTGAGATATCTTTCCTTTCTGCAACCGGCTGGCCTCCCCAGTCTGTTTCCCAGCCGCCTTCTTCTGCCTCACCGGTAAGTTCTTCGTTTGAAACATACTCCGGCTGGCTTGATTCATCATGTACCCTTGCGCCTTCCATAAGAAGATATTCAGGGCTTATTCCTTTTGAGACCTCCCACCCCGGGTCTTCAACCTCTATCTTGTCTTTTATATCAAGGTCATCAAGCTCAAACTGGAAATCACCCTCCTGCCAGAGCAGAAGTTGATAGACAACCCTCTCTATCCTCTTCTTGGAAGCCCTTTCCAGGACATCCCTGTTTACTGCGCCAAGCTCAAAAAGTATCTCTGCAATTGACGTAGCAGGCAGCTTTTTTTTTACTTCCAGCGCCATCTGCAATGCAGATTCCTTTATCACGCTGCCATGCAGAAGGTCATGTCCGATGGTTCCGTTAAGCGCGCTGTTCTCTGCCCTGACAACAAGGCCATTTTTAAACACGATCATGGCAGAGTCTGTTGTCCCTTTGATGACCAGGGTCCCTGTCTTCTTCCCGATACTCAGTATCTGAAATATATCAGAAAGGGCCAGGTCTTCGAGCCTTCCGACAAGACTCATTTTATCTCTACGCCCTTGGGGATCACAACTATACCGTTAGAACTGATATGAAATCTTTTTCTGTCCGCTTCAATATCATATCCAATTACAGCGCCTTCCGGCACAGAGACATCCTTGTCTATTATCGCTTTTCTTATTCTGCAGTATCTGCCTACCTCGACATTTTCCATGAGCACAGACTCTCTCACATCTGCCCAGCTGTTAACCCTGACGTTAGGAGACAGCACGGAGTTCTGCACACGTCCGCCGCTGACAATACACCCGTCGCATACAACCGAGTCCAAAGCAATACCGAGCCTTCCACCCTGATGCTCCTGTGCAAAGACAAATTTTGCAGGCGGATACTGCGGCTGGTAGGTCCTTATGGGCCATGCACTATCGTAGAGATTGAACAGCGGGTCCACAGAGGCCAGATCCATGTTTGCCTCCCAATAGCCGTCAATAGCGCCTACATCCCGCCAGTATTTTGCCTCTTTTTTATTCTCATCCTTGAAGTTATAGGCAAAGAGCCTTTTAGTTGCAATCATATGGGGTATAATGTTTCTCCCGAAATCATGGGCTGTTGTGCGAAGGGCGTCACTTTTAAGTTCACTCAGTATATCCTGGGTATTAAAAAGATAGACCCCCATTGAAACCAATGACTGATTGGGATTCCATGGCATCGGCTTTGGATTTTCAGGTTTTTCTTCAAACCCTATTATTCTTGATTCCTCATCAACTTCGATGACTCCAAAAGATGACGCCTTATCCCTGTCAACCTCTATTGCAGCAATTGTCCCTATTGCGTTCTTGGCGAGATGAGACACAAACATCTCAGAGTAATCCATCTTGTAGACATGGTCCCCTGAGAGAATAAACAGATAGGCAGGCTCCTCTTTTTCGATAAAATATATGTTCTGATACACTGCATCTGCCGTACCTTCATACCACCTTTCATCCACACGCTGCTGGGGCGGCACAGAGATAATATACTCATCCAGTTCCGGGTTGAGGAGATGCTCCCAGCCGAGTGCAAGGTGCCTGTCCAGCGAGAGAGACTTATATTGTGTAAGGACTGCTATCTTTCTTATATTGGAATTGATGCAGTTGCTCAAAGTAAAATCAATTATCCTGTATTTTCCGCCAAACGGGACTGCAGGTTTCGCCCTGTGAATAGTCAGGGGATGAAGCCTTTCTCCTTTGCCTCCGGCAAGAACAAGGGCAAGGATATCCCTTGTAAGCCTTTCTTTTCTGACTTTACCCATTAAGCAAAAACCACCCTGCATTCTGTATTGCAATTTATACTGCTGGTACAGTGAAGTATATCAGGAAAAATTTAAGAGTGTCAATGAGTTAGGAGA
>CAKKPR010000318.1:0-3519 GCA_919901705.1 Thermodesulfovibrionales bacterium
CATGATGGCTTATTGGAAAAACTTAAAAATTGACGTTTGCCTTTCATCAACTCCTCCATACAATTGCCTCTCAATATTAAATCCTTTCAGCGAGATTTGCAAGCCTGATAAGTGCAAGAGCAAAAATTCAAAAGTGCGCTCTTATTCCTCTTCCAACCCTAACTTCTTAAGTTTTCTCCACAGCGATACCCTGTCTATCCCGAGTATCTGCGAGGCAAGGGTTTTATTGCCGCCCACTTCTTTTAATACCCAGTTGATATAGGCAGTCTCCTGCTCTTCAAGCGAAGGGATCTTCCCCTCTTTTTTCCTGAATGTCATTATGCTCAGCTCTTTCAGGTCTTCCGGAAGGTGTGCTATCTCTATTGTATTGCTGTTTGAAAGCGCAACGCCCCTTTCGATGATATTTTCAAGCTCCCTTACATTGCCGGGGAAATCATAGTTCATTAAAATGGCTATTACATCCTGGGATATCTCTGTGGTTTCTTTTTTCATGAGGGCTGCATATTTTTTCAAAAAATAATAACTTAACAACGGTATGTCGTCCCTTCTCTCTGACAGAGGGGGGATATGCAGTGAAACCACATTCAGCCTGAAATAAAGGTCCTGCCTGAAATTCCCGCTTTTTATTGCATCATGGATATCCCTGTTTGTCGCTGCTATAAACCTTACATCCACAGTTACAGGCTCTGTTGCGCCAACCCTTAATACCTCTTTTTCCTGAATAACTCTCAGGAGCTTTACCTGCATGGAAGAAGGCATCTCTGTTATCTCATCGAGGAAGAGCGTGCCTTTCGATGCCATCTCTATCAGCCCCTTTTTCCCTGCTGTTGCGCCTGTAAAAGCGCCTTTTTCATGGCCAAAGAGTTCATTCGAGAGGAGTTCTTCAGTAAAGGCGCCGCAGTTGATTGCAAAGAAAGGCCCCTCTGCACGCAAACTGTGAAGGTGTATATACCTTGAAAAGAGTTCTTTCCCTGTGCCGCTCTCTCCTAAGAGAACGATGTTGCAATCTGTGGGAGCTACCTGCCTTGCTGTCTCAAGCAGTTTTTGCATTGAGGGGGCCTGTGTCATAATCTTCACCTTGCCCTCAAATTTTTCTATCTGCTCTCTAAGCTGGGCATTCTCTTTTTTGAGTCTTACTTTTTCTATTGCTTCTTTTACTACTTTTCTTACTTCATCGAGCTTGAATGGTTTTGATATATAATCATAGGCCCCTTTTTTAATAGCATTGATTGCCGATTGAATGCTTGCGTATCCTGTTATCATTATTACCTCTGTGTCAGGATAAAGGTCTTTGCATTTTTTCAATATCTGCATGCCGTCAACCTTTTCCATCTTCAGGTCCGTAAGCACTACATCAAACCACTGCTCTTCAATAAGTTTCAGGGCATTCGGGCCCCTGTTGGTCCCTACTACGGTATGCCCCTCTTTTTGCATAACATGTTCCAGGTTTCTTAAAGCGATCTGTTCGTCATCAACAATAAGTATTTTTGCCTTATATTCCATTAAGTCTCCTTTAAAGGTAGTTTTATCGAGAAGGTCGTTCCTCTATTTGGTGCGCTGTCAACCTCTATTATGCCACTGTGTTCTTCGATGATCTCACGTGCGACAAATAATCCGAGTCCTGAGCCTTTCTCCTCCCCTTTGGTTGTAAAAAAAGGCTCAAATATCGTTGCGATATGTTCAGGTTCTATTCCTGTGCCGGTATCTTGAATCTTTATTTCTACAATTTTAGTTTCATTATTTTCTGTTGCAGAAATAAAGACTTGCCCTTCATCAGGTATAGCGTCAATACCATTTTTAATAATATTTAAGAGCGCCTGCTGTATCCTCTGCTTATCGGCAATTATCCAAACGTCTTCGGGGATGTCTGTCCCTATCTCGACATTGGTAGGAATATCTCCCTGCAAAAGCCTGAGTGTATTATCTATTAAGTCCTTTAGAGGGAGCGGTTCTGTTTTGAATTCTTTCTTCCTTGCAAATTCAAGCAGGGAATGAACCATGGTTTTTGCCCTCTCGACCTGCCCTTCTATCTGCTCTAACAGTTCTCTCTTGTACTTTATATCAGCCTCCTCTATCTCCTCGTGTAATATCTGGCAGGAGGTGGATATGTTGGACAATGGATTATTGAGCTGGTGGGTAATTCCCGAGACCATTGTCCCGAGAGATATGAGTTTTTCGGACTGGATAATAACCTTCATCTGCCTTAATTCGAGTTCTTTCATCATCTTGCTGAATGCATTGCTGAGGGATACTATTTCCCTGTCCGGCGATTCAATGGAAAGGGTGTCAAATTTCCCCTCGGCAATCCTTTGCATGCTGTTCTCCACCTGTTTTAAGGGGCGTACTACCATGCGGGACAGATACTGGCCTGTGATGCATCCTACAACTATCAGGAAAAGGACCGAGGCAATAAGAACTCTCCTCGAAGATACTATCAAGGCCTGAATATATTTCCGCTCTGCCATTGATATGGCCTCTGCGGCAGTGACAAGTTTCTTTCCCCTTACCCTTATTCTGCCTTCCATATCATAGGCCTCGATAGGGTTAAAGGTTTTGTCCAGCTTGAAATATCTTTGCATCAGCAATTTATATTCCCTGATGTCAGTCTCCATGGCATATACGTCTGCCTTGATCGAGAGTCCTTTTATTGCTTCCTTGTTCTGCCTGATAATATCTTCTGCCTTTTCTGTAAAGCGCAAATTCTCTGCATAGTCTTCTTTGTCTCTATAAAGGAAATAGTTCTTTTCAAACCTCCTCATCTCAAGGGTTGTATCAAAAAGGTCGGAGATTATGAGGCTGAAGGCAATCTTTTTATCAATCCTCTTAAGGTCAAGATAATTTAAGATAGAAACAACAACTATAAGGGCAAGGCAGATGTAATATCCGGCCCTGACCTTGTTCTGAATGCTTGGCTGCAGTCTAAACATCGGACAATTGTAAAACTCTTTTATTGCAAAATGCAATAGTAAATTGCTTTGATGCAACAATAGGCCGGCCTTTATATTTGTAAAACAGGCACAGGGTAATCATAATCCTGTCAACATCTGTTAAAATAGCAAAAAATTGTAAGCCCTGTCAGAAACCGGAAACTTCTAACAGGGCAAGGGTTGAAAAATTGGAAGGGAAAAAAATTATCTTTCCGGGCATCAGGCGGTTATTTATCTACGTAATGGAGAAATATTGCCCCTTCAATATAAAGACTTTCCAGATATTAGTTGGCATAATTACCGCAATACTCCTGGGAACTGTTTTAGTCCTTGGCTGGACATCCTCTAAAAAGATAAGGGAGGTTGTGACTAAAGACTTTAACCAGCAGCAATTAGTCCTCGCGCAGCACGCAGCCAGGCAGATAGAAAATAATCTGAATATTCTTAAAAAAGAATTATCATTGCTCGGCCTCTCTCCGTCCATACAATATTTTGAAAAAGTTTGGTTAGGCAAGAGGATGGAAATCACTTTCTCGCGTATCAAAGAGGAAGGGATATTAGAGATAAGATACATTGAATCCAAAGGTTCAAG
>CAKKPR010000318.1:3619-5790 GCA_919901705.1 Thermodesulfovibrionales bacterium
CAAAAAGAGATGATGTTAACAGGGAAAGAAGGCATGAGCTGGTATATATCAGGATGGCATAGAGGGCAGGAAGGCGAGATGAAAAAATTAATTGCCTATACTCCTATTCACCTTACAATATCAGAAAAGCCACTATGGTCGGTTGCAGTTGTAGCTCCGGTAAGCGAAGTGGAAGATGCGATCCATTCAATCCAGATCCGCCAATTTTCACTTCAGGCGATAATCATCGTTGTCATTTTACTTGGGGGGGTAACGATTATCTTTTTGATACTTAACTGGTCAACTGCAATGGAACAGGAAGTTGAAAGAAAAACAGTAGAACTTAAAAAATCAGAGCAGAGATATAAGTCGCTCGTAGAAAATGCCGAGGACATCATCTTTGCGGTGGATCAGCATGGAAACTACCTTTCCATAAATAAATTCGGCGCCAGGTTTTTTGACAAGAAACCCGAGAATATCATTGGGAAAAATATGTCGGAAATACTTTCATGGCCCACTGCAGAAGAACTGGCAATGATGATTCAGGAGGTGTTTAATACTAAGGAAAGCAGGCAAATTACACATCCGCTTAAAATCGGAGAGCATGTATACTGGCTTAATACCAATCTCAGAAGGCTTTGGGATGAAGAGGGCAATATTTATGCGGTATTGGGCATTTCAAGAGATATTACCGAGAGGAAAAAGATGGAGGAACAGATGTTTCACACAGAAAAACTTGCTTCTGTAGGCACTCTATCTGCAGGTGTGGCGCATGAAATAAACAATCCATTGGCAATAATACTCGGGTTTACAGATTTATTGCTTGAAAAGACACCCCAAAACTCTGAGTCATATGAAACATTGAAAACCATAGAGAAACAGGGGCTTAATGCCAAGAGAGTTGTGGAAAATCTGTTAAGTTTTACCAGATTTTCAGAGCATAAAGAAGAAAATATGGATATAAATAAGAATATAGAAGCTGTGCTGGCTGTTGTGGGGAATACCCTGTCTATTAACAAAATTAAAGTGCAAAAAAAATTATCAGATTTGCCGGTTCAGGTCAAAGGCAATGCCGGAGAATTACAACAGGTTTTCTTCAATATAATCAATAATGCCGTATCAGCCATGAAAGGCGGCGGAAATTTAATCATTTCGGCAGGTTATACAGACGAAGGCAGAATAGTTGAGATAAAAATCTCGGATACAGGCAACGGGATAAAACCAGAGCACAGGACAAAAATATTTGATCCCTTGTTTACAACAAAGAAGGTCGGCGAAGGCACAGGATTGGGTCTTTTTGTTTCTTATGGAATTATAACGAAACATGGTGGTACAATAACCTTCGAAACAAGGACTATTGAGGAATCGAAGGAGACTGGAACAAGTTTTATAATAACCTTGCCGGCAGTAAAGCAATGATTAGTGACAGTGAACAGTGTCAGTTGCGGAGCATTTCTGATACTGACACTAATAACTGACACTGACACTTTAAAATGGAGGGGAAATGGCTGAGAAGATATTGATCGTAGATGATGAGCCGGATATGTTAAAGCTCTTGAACATGATTATCAAAGAAAAGACACCTTATGAAACAATAACAACTAATAATCCTTTAGAAGCGCTTGAGTTGTCAAAACAGGGAGGGTTTGACCTTGTCATAGCAGATCTGAAAATGCCGGGGCTTGACGGTATGGAACTCCTTGAAGCTATTAAGCGCATGGATAAAGACATCCCGGTAATAATCATAACTGCTTATGGCACAGTTGAATCTGCTGTTGAGAGTATGCAAAAAGGCGGTTTTGACTTTATCACAAAGCCGTTCAGAAAAGAGCAGATACTCTATACCATAGATAAGGCATTGAAAATGGTAAAGCTCAACAAAGAAAACAAGATGCTGAAGGAACAGCTAAAGGCTAAAGAGAAATAAAAGTACGCTTCGTCAAATCCTGTGTTCGGTAAACTGTTCATGCCTGTTCACATTTGAAACAGGAATCCCGGTCTTATATTTGATATTGTCATTTAATTTCAATAAGTTATAAATTGGCATGTCTTTTGCGCTTATCTATATAAAATTCAAAAAGAACTTTAAAAAGGAGGGGGCATGTCAGAAAAAATATTAATTATAGATAACGACCCGGATATGGTGACGCTTTTAAGTATGCTCATCAGGGAAAAGACCCCTTATAAAACAG
>CAKKPR010000319.1 GCA_919901705.1 Thermodesulfovibrionales bacterium
CCTGCATCGTCAGCGAACTGTGCGATAAGAAACTCATATGCCCTTCCCAAGATGTCACGTTCGGAGAGATTTTCGTTTCGCAAAGAGATCTTGGAAAAGTGAGTAATGAGCTTTGATAGTATCTCATCAGGAAGACGATCTTTGTCATTGAAGTCAGTAGCTGAAAGAACTCCTTCAAGTTTTTCGACATTTGCCTCTTCAAATTTCTCATTAGCCGTATTAAGAATTTCTCCGAGGTTCTGGGTTTTGGTTTTTATATAATTCCAGTGTGCCTTTTTAGGGACATCAAACTCATGCTCATCAGGAGTTTTCCATGCCAGTTCCTTATCTTTTGTCTCTTTCTCAATTCTTTCGCCTTCCTCATCGAACACATCCGAAAGGCGTTTTAAAAACAGAAGCCCGAAGATATAATTTTTGTAATCAGAAGCGTCAATGCTTCCCCTGAGAATATTGGCAGACTCCCATAGATGCGCCTCGAGTTTTTCTAGAGTAATCTTGTCCATGACCTTAACCCCCAACTATTGTTAACTTATATGACATAGCTAAGGGTAACTAAATATCTTAAAAAAGTCAATATTTATTTAGTTTTATAGTTTATCTTCATGTAATATGAGGATAAACTCAATATAATAAGCCATTCATATATTCTTAGAACAGCTTATTTTATTCAATCTGCCTTGTTTAATCAATAGCAAGGGAATGGTGAATGGATGAGACAGGACAGCCTATCATTTCTTCAGCCCTTCCCTCCCGAACGGCGAAAGCTGGCGGAGTTCTTTTATAACCGGAGGCATTATCTCAATGACTCTGTTTACCTCTTCTTCTGTGTTATACCTGCTCAGAGAAAACCTGATAGAGCCGTGGATTAATGTTACAGGCACACCCATTGCCCTTAATACATGTGACGGCTCCAATGAGCCCGATGTGCATGCTGAGCCTGAGGAGGCGCAGATGCCGAATTCATTCAGCCTGAGTAAAATTGCCTCTCCCTCTACATATTCAAAACTGATATTTGTCGTATTGGGAAGTCTGCTGTTTACATCTCCGTTTATCCTTGCATCAGGACAGGATTTCAGGAGCGCATTTTCGAGTTTATCCCTTAAACCCTTCAGATAGATTACTTCCTGAGAGAGTTTATCTCCTGCAAGCTCACATGCCTTTCCAAGCGCAATAATCGAGGCCACATTCTCTGTCCCGGCCCTTCTGCCGTGTTCCTGATGCCCCCCGATTATATATGGATGAAACCTCGCGCCTTTCCTCACATACAAAGCCCCAACACCTTTTGGCGCGTGCAGCTTATGCCCTGATAATGAGAGCATGTCAACAGGAAGTTTTTTTAAGTCTATCGGAATCTTGCCGACTGCCTGAACAGCATCTGTATGAAATAAGATTCCTCTTTCTTTAAGCATTTCCCCAAGTTCTGCAACCGGGAATATAACGCCTGATTCATTGTTTGCATACATCAGCGATACAACCGCCGTGTCTTCATCCAGGGCCTTCACAAGCTCATCAACATTTAACTGCCCCTGCTTGCTGACAGGCAGATATGTAACCCTGTATCCTTTTCTTGCAAGATGTTTGCAGAAATTTAAAACAGCAGGGTGTTCAACCCTTGATGTGATGATATGTTTTTTATGAGGCACGGATTCAACTGCGCTCATGAGCGCAGTATTGTCGCTCTCTGTGCCGCAGCTTGTAAATATTATCTCCTCAGGCTCGGCGCCGAGAAGGTTAGCAACCCTTGACCTTGCTTGCTCTATCTTCCTGTAAAGCTGGCCTCCGAACGTATGCATGCTCGAAGGATTTCCATACAATTCCCTGAGGTAAGGCAGCATCTCATCAAGCACCTCAGGCGCTATATTTGTTGTTGCATTGTTGTCGAAATATATTGTCTTCATCTATTGCGCCTCCACAGTTATTTCTTCGCCCACCATCTCTCTCAGCTTATCCTGAATTCCCTTTATGGTGACATCTGCCATTAAACAGCCGGAGCACATGCCCCGGAGTGCAACAATTACTCTATTGCCGTCAATATCTATCAATTCAATATCTCCTCCGTCTGCCTGCAATCCAGGCCTTATCTCTGTTTCTATAATCTCCTGTATGAGTGCAATCTTCTGAAGGTTGGTAAGCTTTTTTGAGACAGCAGGTTTTTCAGGTTTCTTTAATGACCAGATATCCCTGAGAATAGCCTCTATCTCTACTTTGCATTCACCACAGCCGCCTCCTGCCTTTGTATAGTCTGTGATCTCATCAACTGT
>CAKKPR010000320.1 GCA_919901705.1 Thermodesulfovibrionales bacterium
TTCTTAGTGTTCTATCTCAATCCCTGCTGTTTCCTCTCTTACTGTAACTGCAATCTTGTAAAGGACCGTAAGGATAAAGAACCCTGCTGCCCAGACTGCAAGTGTTATAATCGTTTCGGGAATCGTCGGCCAGTATTCTGTTACCCTCTCAAACATATTCGGCACAAAGCCGCCGATAATCAGGCCAAAGCCCTTGTCTATCCATAAGGAAATAAATAATGATACACAGGCAAAGGCAAGCACTCCCTCTTTTTTCCTGAATGAAGGGAATATCAGGAGGAACAGCGCTATTACTGCAAGAATGCTTGAGGTCCACATTAATGGAACAAGATTGTTGTGGCCGTCAATTCCCGCATACAGATACTGGAATGAGTGCTGATGTGCTGGTATGCCGCTGTAGAAGGCTGTAAAGAACTCAAGCCCGAGGAAAAACACATTGGCAAACATTGCATAGGTGACAATCTTCCCAAGCGTCTGTATAGCCTCTTTGCCGGGATCGAATTTAGTCAGCTTTCTTACGAGCAGCGCCAGGATGATAAGCAGCGCAGGCCCGCCTGCAAATGCTGATGCAAGGAATCTGGCTGCCATTATGGCGCTCAGCCAGAAATGCCTTCCGGGAATACCTGCATAAAGAAAGGCTGTAACAGTGTGAATGCTGACTGCCCATGGCACAGAGAGATAAATGAAAGGCTTTATCCACTGCGGAGGTTTTATCCCCTTGCTGTCTGATTCAAGGGTAACCCAACCGATTACAAGATTAAGGAAAAGATAACCGCTCAAAACAACAGAATCCCAGAACATAACCGAGTTTAGGGTCGGATGCAGCACAACATTCATGATTCTCATCGGCTGCCCCATATCCACAAAGATGAACAGGATGCACATTGTAACTGCGGAAATAGCCAGAAATTCTCCCAATATAACTATCTTTCCGAATTTCTTGTAGTCATGCAGATAGTAAGGTATGACCAGCATTACCGCAGAAGCGGCAACTCCGACAAGAAATGTAAACTGCCCGATGTACAAGCCCCAGGAGACGTCCCTGCTCAGGCCTGTTACTCCCAAACCATTTTGAAACTGGTATAGATAGGCAAGAAAACCTGCCCCCATAATGCCCGTTAAAAAGAACAGCCATCCCCAGTATCCCCGACTTCCCTTTAATGCCTTATCAAGCATAGTCATTACCTCCTGTTATGCGGCAAATACCGAGCACTATATGATTATAAAAGCTCAGGGACAATAGCATAGTCATTACCTCCTATCACATAGAAAACACTTGGTTCTGTTCCAAGCTCCGGTTTGCGGCGGATGGTGTATTTTGTGTTGATTATCTTCCTGACCTCTGAGTTAGCATCAGCCAGATCGCCAAAAACCAGGGCCCCTTTTGAGAACTCATCTGAAACTTCCACACATTTCGGGAGTTTGCCTACAGCAAGCCTTTCTGTGCAGAAAGTGCACTTTTCAACAACACCAATCATCCTTGTAGGATATGCTGTATTCTCTTCTTTGATAAGTGGCTGGCCATTCGCATCCTTACCCCTGGAGCTTCTGTAATTAAAGCTCCTTGCGCCAAAAGGACAGGCAGCCATACAGAACCTGCAGCCGATGCAGCGGTGCATATCCTGCATCACGACGCCGTCTTTTCTCTTGAATGTAGCCTTTGTCGGACAGACCCTTACACAGGCAGGGTTAGCGCAGTGGTTGCAAAGAAGCAGAAAAGACTTCTCTTTTGTCTCTTCGTTCATATACTTATGTTCCTGGCCAGGGAATGCATGTTCAAATGTCTCCGGCCATATCCATTTTATCTCATCCTTTGGATTGCTGAAATCAGGGACATTGTGCGTACTATGGCATGCATCCATGCATCTTTTATAATCCTCAGGGGTCTTGAATTTGCTCATGTCAATTACCATAGCCCATTGTTTTGCATTCAGAGCCTCGGTGCCGGCAGTAAATTCAGATGCCTCCAGTGCATTTTGCTGGAGTTTATTAAACACAGACACGCCTCCAACACCAACGAGAGTGGAGATTCCTGCTAATTTTATAAATTCTCTTCTATTCATACTCATGGCTTCTTCTCCTTCGGCGCGATATGGCAATCCCAGCAGTAAGGTTTTACTGCCATATAATTGTGGCATTTATCACAAAAATCCTTTTTGTTCGAATGGCACCTCATGCATTCATTCTGAAGGCTCATATTAAAATCTTTGTTGGCAGAATTTTTATAAACCCTGTTGCCGTTGCGGACAACAGAATCTCTCCAGTCATTCAGAAGCTGCATATGCCCACCCCTCATAAAGTCTTTAGGTTCTACGCATTTTCTTTCCAGCTCCGGCAGTTTCTGGATTTCAGGGGTATCAATCTTCAGTTCAGGCTTGGCATTGACCTTCCCTATGTTGTTATAAAAAGGAAAAGTCACCAGTGCTATGAAGATAATAAGACCGACGATTATTTTTCCGCTGTCATACATTACTCTTTACCCTCCTTTCCTGGAAGGGGTTCTCCCCGCAAGTCAGTCTCTCTATCCTTTTCCCCCTTCATTATCAGGGCATTGGCCACAAGCTCGTGAACCCCGGTAACTTTTACACCAGGGACCCAGTAATCCATAGAGGCTGAAAGCGTGGCCCTGTCAATCGCGCAGATATTAGCCAGCATGTTTACGCCGTGCTGGTCGCGAACATGTTTCACGGCATTTGCCCTCGGGAGGCCTCCCCTCATCCTCAAATCCATATTCTCTGATGCATTCAGTCCTGTACCGCTACCGCAGCAGAAGGTCTGCTCCCTGATAGTGTTGTCAGGCATCTCATAGAAATGGTTGCAGACATTATTTATAATATAACGAGGTTCCTCTAAAAGCCCCATACCCCTGGCGGTATTGCAGGAGTCATGATATGTGACCTTCAGATTGTCATTTCTGCCCGGGTTAAGCTTAATTTTGCCGTGCTTTATCAAATCAGCTGTAAATTCAGCTACGTGAACCATCTTCATGGATTTTGCATTGTCAAAAACAGTTCCTGTTATCGGAGATTTGGGCACCTCAAGAAAATCAGCAGGCCCGTTCCATGTGTCCATATACTGGCTAAGCACCCTCCACATGTGCCCGCATTCTCCGCCAATAATCCATTTCACTCCCAGCCTCTTGGCTTCAGCGTATATTTTTGAATTAAGCCTTTTCGCCGTCTCGTTGGAGGTGAAGAAGCCGAAGTTTCCTCCCTCAGAGGCATAGGTGCTCCATGTATAGTCAATCCCAAGCTCGTGGAAAAGCATCAGGTAGCCCATGCAGGTGAAGGTGCCGGGATCAGCAAAGAGATCGCCGGATGGGGTAACAAACAGTATCTCTGCGCCCTTCCGGTTGAAGGAAGGGTTTATCCTGATACCTGTGATGGTCTCTATGTCGTCGATCATGCCCTCGATGCTGTTCATGATAGCGTGGGGCTCAAGGCCAAGGTGATTTCCTTTCATATAGCAATTGGCAACAGGGCCTGAAATCCAGCCTGTGTTCAGGCCAAGCAGATTCATGAATTCCCTTCCCATCATGGTAATTTCAGCAGTATCAATGCCGTAAGGGCAGAAAACTGAGCAGCGGCGGCATTCAGTGCACTGATAGAAATAGTACCACCACTCCTTAAGCACATCCAGCGTAAGTTCTCTGGCTCCGGCTGTCTTGCCGAATATCTTGCCGCCTGTTGTGTGATACTTTCTGTATACAGACCTCATAAGTTCAGCCCTGAGAACAGGCATATTCTTTGGATCTCCGCCCCCGATGAAGAAATGGCACTTATCAGCACAGGCGCCGCATCTCACACATATATCCATAAAAAGCCTGAAAGAACGGTACTTGCTGAGACGGTCTGCCATTGCTTCCAATATTGTATCTTTCCAGTTTTCAGGCAGTTTCCAGTCTTCTTCCTTCGGCGACCAGTCCCGTGCATTGGGAAAGTCGAGGATCTTAAGGTCTTTACCTTTTGCACCCCAGCAGTACATGCCTTCCTTAAATTCAACAGGGGTATCCATCCAGTCTTTTTTGTGAGGGGTATAATCTATCTTTATGAGTTCTTCCGGTTTCTCAAGTTTTGCCATCTCTACTCCTTTTCTACTGGTAATCCAGCTTTTTTCATTTTATCCCTGAAATCGTTTTCATATTCTTCATATGTATGAACATGGACAGGGTAATTCCATGGATTTATGTGCCTGACCTCTCTGCTGTTATTCGCAAGATTTCTCGTAGGGCTCATAAAAACTCCCCCCATATGCATCAGTTTACTGAACGGGAAATATGCAAATAAAACACTGATAAGGAACATATGTATATAAAATAAAACTCCTATACCTTCCGGAATACTTGGTTTAAAACTGACCAGTCCCATAGCCAACTGTTTAACGCCTACAATATGCACCTTGAAAAAATACCTCATAAGCACGCCGGATATGGCAATGCCAAGTATCAGGAAGAGAGGGAAATGATCAGCTGCAAGGGAGATATATTTTATCTGCGGGATATAAACCCTTCTGAAGAAAAGATAGGTCACAGCCACCAGAATGACAGCATCGGTTATGTAGAACAGCGGCACACCTACCTGCAGGAAACTGTCCAGGCTCTCAATAAGTTTGATAACCGGCGGTACATTTTCTGCAAAGAATCTGAGGTGCCTGACAAGGATTATAAGGAAAGACCAGTGAAATGCCAGGCCTGCCATCCAGAGCCACTTCTCCAGGCCGTACACGACCTTCCCGTCCTTTAATTCAGTCTTCAAATTCCTGAAAAGGGAACGGAAAACAAGCACCTCAAGCGCCATCCTGACGATGACCCCAAGAGAGCCCGATGGGTTTTCGATCTTATTCTGCTTAATCCACGGCAAAGACTTCTGCTGTCCGCAGGTTGTGGGAATATGGAACGGAACAGGAGAACTTCCCCATTTCATAACGCGATAAAGGACCCCAATCAAAAATACGACCAATGCCGCGTACGGGATTACAATCCCGAACAAGAAATACATACCCGCCATATTCACCCCGGCGAAAACAAGCAGAACAAGCGCTATAACTGCAAAGAAGGGAAATAAGATTTTCATTTCGTTACCTCTTTTCTTTTTACGTTAAGATTCTTGCTGTCAATCAGAGCCTGCTCCGGCTCAGAGAGCTCACATATCAGATTTGCCCTTTGCAAAAGCCTGAAAGTCATATTTCTCAGCTCATTTGCCTTAATGTCATAAATCTTTTCCCTGCATTTCACGTATATATCAAAAGAGAGCATAGCCATTTTATCTATTCTGGCTTCGATTGCGAATAATTCATCAGAGAGCTGATTTTCTGAGATTTCTTTTTCCAGTTCTTCCCGAATCACTTTTTTAAGATGGAAAATAAAGGCAACAGCCTGAGATGGGGTAAAATCCTGAACAGCCCTTACCCTGATGATATTATCGAGAAAAGTAGAGATTGTATCGGAATCCTTACCACTCAGGAGTTCTTCAAAAATACCGTTTATCCCTTGAGAGATAGCAGCGCCTACAGGATTAGCGAACTGGTTTTTTTGCTGTTTAAGAAAACTTGAAGTGTCAACGGGATAGCTGTCTAATACCATTTCGAACCACCTTTCCAGGATGGCGGCTCTCTTTTCTGACAGGAGATTCTTCAGTATCATTTATCTTCCAAGCCACTCCTTACATTATTCAAAGTAAAGAAAACCTAATACCGCATGCAGCAAAGATAAAGACCCCTCTTCACTTTTCGAGGGAACCAAAGTTTAAGAAGGCACCCCAGTGATCAATATCAAAGGGGCGCCAGTCATTCATTAAACCTTATTATTAAAAACTATACGCACCCAGTTGGTTTTGGAAGCCCTGCATACTTACATGCCTGCTTTGCAGGTCCGCCTGGATACAGCTCATAAAGATATTTTGTGTTGCCTTTCTCAGGCCCCATTGCCTTACCAATCTCTTTAACGAGAATCTTTATCATTGGAGCAATCTGATACTGCTTGTAATAATCTCTCAGGAAGTTGATAACCTCCCAATGAGAGTCTGAAAGTGTTATACCATCCATCCCTGCTAAATGAACTGAAAGCTCTTTAGTCCAGTCATCAAGATTAATAATATATCCGTCATCATCAACCTCGATCTGTTTTCCCTGAAAATCCATCATTGGCATTTTACGTCCCTCCTTCTTTTGTTAAGAATTTTCTGTTAAGGGAGAAATCTCCCCATAACCAGCAAACATCAATTGCCTTATTTTTTGGACAAGACCTAAACTTTGTATTATAATCTTCCTGTTATTTTTGGTTTCTGGTCTTTTTATCATTTTTGAAATTAGGCTATACACACTAATACATCTACATAGCTTCGGTCAAATAAATAAATTTTATTAGTAAATTATATTTATTTATCAGTCGCCGATTGCCTTTCTTCTTTATTCTTTACTGTAATAAATAGAAGATTTTCCATTGACCGGCCGGCCCTCTTGCCCCCTTCAAGCAGTTGATGATTTTCCCTGTCATAATTAAATGATTCTACTCTGTAATCTACGTCAGGGGTCAATGTCCAGGCTGTTTCCCAATCGCCGTTGCAGGCGAATACAAGCCCATCAACATATGCCTCTCCGAGATTATGGCCCGAGCGGTCAAAGACATATACGGCCCCACAACCGCATTTACCTCCGGTGAAAATATTTCCTAATTCACCCTTTATATCACAAGGGCTTTCAAACAGTCGCCCGCAAAAAGGGCATTTAGGTTCCCCGCCCCTGCCCCTTCTCATAGTTTATATCCTATTTTCCTTAAAAATTCTTTCCTGTGAGCCTTGTCTTCTGCTGTCTCTATTCCTTTAGGCGCAAAACCGTCAACAACCCCCAGTACCCCATTGCCCTGCGGCGTAACCGCTATGATAACCTCAACAGGATTTGCTGTTGCACAGAATATCCTGCACACCTCCTGACAATTTTTTATCTGGTTGAGAACATTTATAGGATATGCCTCCTTCACCAGTATGCAAAACACATGGCCTGCTCCCAATTTCTGAAGGTTTTTAACACATATATCAACAAGCTCGTTATCATTGCCTTCTGTCCTTATCAGACATGGGCCGGACGCCTCTGTAAATGCAATGCCAAAACGCGCATGCGGAACAGTTGTAACTATAACCTCATAAAGGTCTTCCGCAGTCTTTATAAAGTGTGTCTGCCCCAGTATTATATTACAATTCTCAGGGATATCCATCTTTACGGTTTTAATATCCATAAATCCTCCTTTTCTTAGTGTCAGTGCCAGTCATTAGTGTCAGTTTTCAATGCAAGCTTCTCTTTTTACTGACACTGTCACTTTTCACTGCTCACGGTCTTCGTTATGGTATAATGAACAATAAATTTTTCCCGAGGAGATGTCAAGTCTAAATTGATAAATAAGAGATGGCAGTTTATTTTCTGTTTTTCTATTCTCACTTGTTGCCTGTTGCTCTTCCCTTCTCTATCAAGCGGCACAGAAATAGTCGGGCCTGAAATAAAAACCGTAAATAACGAGCTGTATGTTACAGCCGGCCTTCTGCTTGACGAAAAACAGGTGCAGGACCTGAAAAATGGAATAGTAAAAGAAATCACGTTTTACATAGACCTGTTCAGGATATGGAATATGTGGCCTGATGAATTTGTCCTGGGGAAAACCTTTGTAAAAACACTGCGCGCCGATCCTGTCAAAAAAGAATATGTGGCAACATCATTATATAGAATGACTATCGCAGAAAAAAGGTTCAACGAGCTTGATTCATTATTAAAATGGTCTTTAAACATCAACGACCTGAAGCTCACAAATATAAAGGAACTTGAGCCTGATGATTACTTTGTCAGGATAACAGTCGAGTCCAGATTAAGAAGGCTTCCTCCTGTCATCGGCTACTTGTTCTTCTTCGTGCCTGAGAAAGAGTTTACAACTGTAAAAGACTCCTCAAGCTTCCGCGTGGGACCTGTCAAATGAGAAATCTTAAGAACGGACTCATATCATTGAGCATTTTTATACTTATAATTGCTGCCTTTATAATTGAGCTGCACTACATCAGGCTTGGAACCGTATCTATCCTGACAAGAGTCCTCCTCCTTGTTCTTCTCAACCTTAATATAATTGCCTTGCTGACATTAATGTTCTTTGTAGGGAAAAATTTTTTTAACTTATACCTCGAGAGAAAACAGAAGATCCTCGGATATAAATTCAAGACAAAGATTGTTGCCGTGTTTGTTGTACTTACATTCATACCGGCAGCCATTCTATTCTTTGTAGCAAGCGGCCTTGTCACGAATTATATAGATAAACTGCTGACCCCTCAGTTCAGACAACCTCTCACAAGCTCTCTCGAAGTTGCAAAGGCAGTTTATGAAATGGAAAGACAAAAAACCATGGGGTTTGCAAAGGCACTATTGTCCGGTGAAAACCACTCGTCCGAATACAAAATCGTGCGCATGAGCAAAAGTCCTGATAATCCAACAGAGACGATAAAGGCCGGATTTGATGGAAAAGAGGGGACAGAGGTCATATCCGGCGAAGACGGAGATACTATCAGGGCTGTTATTCCGGAGTACAGCGGAAGAAAATTAACAGGCATTGTAGTTATCGAAACGCACCTGCCAAAAGATATTGTAACTAATGTTGAAAAAATAAAAAGCGCATACGAGGATTATATAAAACTGGAATCATGGAAAGTGCCGTTAAAAATGAACTACCTTTTAATACTTGGTTTCTTTACTTTAATCGTTGTGTTTATGTCTCTATGGGTAGCTCTAAAGATAGCAAACGGCATCACCAGCCCCATCCAGAGTCTTGCACAGGCGACAGAAGAAGTTGCAGCCGGGAACCTGAATATTCACCTCAACCTCCACAGAGAAGATGAGATAGGCCTCCTGATAAATTCCTTTAACCACATGGTATCCGAGCTGAAAGGAGGGAAAGAAACGCTCCAGAAGGCTTATGTAGAGATGAAAAATATACTCGCAAATATCAACTCAGGCGTTGTTTTCCTTGACGTTACAGGCAGGATACTAACCATAAATAATGCTGCATGCTCTATCCTGAATATAAATCCGGTGGAAGTCAAAGACAAAAATTACAGGGAGCTGATGGCAAGGATTACATCAGAAGAACTTCATGCCTTCATCAATGGAATAATAATTAAAGACCTCCACGGCACTAACAACAAAGAGGTAAGGGCAATAGTTGGAGAAAAAAGCCTTATATTGAAGGTCTTTGTCACCACGCTGAGGGATGATACCTCAGCGCCGATTGGCCTTCTGGTAGTCTTTAATGACCTCACGGATACAATAAAGGCTCAAAAAGCGCTTGCATGGGAAGAGGTTGCAAAAAGGATGGCCCATGAGATAAAAAATCCGCTTACGCCAATTAAACTTTCGGCAGAGAGGCTGTTAAAAAAATGGGAACAAAAAGATAAGGATTTTGACCGGATATTTGAGCCTTCCACAAAGACAATAGTAAAGCAGGTCGACAGCCTCAAGAGGTTTGTCGATGATGTTTCAAGGCTTGGGAAAATGCCGGAGATAAAAAAGACGCCGACAAATCTTACCGCTATAATAGAGGAAGTTCTGGAACTTTATAAGGACTATAAAGGATTCGGCATTAAGGTATTATTACCTGATAATATACCGCTTATAGACCTGGATGGAGAGCAGTTCAAGAGGGTGCTGATTAATATTTTCGACAACGCATTCCAGGCCATGGGCAATAGTGGTAATATAGAGCTTAAAGTGAATGCGGACAAAACATCAAACAGGGTTTTCATTGATATCGCAGATGACGGGCCGGGCATGAAGGAAGAAGATAAGGAAAAAATCTTCCTTCCATATTTTTCTACTAAAAAAGGAGGCACAGGACTTGGCCTTGCCATTGCAAATAAAATTGTTACAGAGCACAGAGGTTACATCAGATTAAGAGATAATGCACCCAAAGGCACAATCTTTACAATAGAAATACCGATAAAAGGCTACGAACTATAAAGGAGATTTGAAGTGTTAAAGCCTGTTGTTCTTATTGTAGATGACGAAGAAGGTATAAGAGAAAGCCTGTCAGGCATATTAGAAGACGAAGGCTATGATATATTGACTGCAAAATCAGGAGAAGAAGCAATAAAGTCGTTGCGACTCGCAACCGAGATGATCGGGGAGTCCTCTCCTGACCTTGTTTTCCTTGATATATGGCTTACCGGCATGGACGGAATTCAAACCCTGCAGGAAATTAAGGCAATAAACCCTGATGTGCCTGTAATCATGATATCAGGGCACGGGAATATTGAACTGGCAGTAAAAGCAGCAAAGATGGGGGCCTATGATTTCCTGGAAAAACCGCTCTCTCTTGAAAAGGTAGTGCTTGTAGCCAAAAGGGCTCTCGAAAAAAGAACTCTTGAGATGGAAAACATAGTGCTTAAAGAAAATCTGATAAAAAAATGGAAACTTGTCGGAGAATCGCAAAAAATAAAAGAAGTAAAAGAACAGGTAGAGATGGCTGCCCGGAGTAATAGCCGTGTCCTGATATTTGGTGAAAGCGGCACAGGCAAAGAAGTTGTTGCACGGCTGCTGCATGAGAAAAGCACAAGAAATGAGAAGCCTTTTATTGAAGTAAATTGCGCTGCCATACCCCAGGAACTGATAGAGAGCGAGATGTTCGGCCACGAAAAGGGATCTTTTACAGGGGCCTTTGAAAAAAAGAATGGAAAATTTGAGCTTGCAGACAAAGGGACCCTGTACCTCGATGAGATAGGCGATATGTCATTGCAGACTCAGGCAAAGGTATTGCGGGTTATAGAGACCCAGGAATTTCAAAGGGTTGGAGGCAATAAAAATATAACTGTTGATGTCAGAATTATTGCCGCCACAAATAAGGACCTGAGGGAAGAGGTCAAAAAAAGCAACTTCAGGGAAGACCTTTATTTCAGGTTAAACGTCATACCTTTATTCATCCCGCCATTAAGAGAAAGAAAAGAGGATATACCGCTCCTCGTTGAATACTTTCTTGAGTCCCTTGGAGCAGAATACGGCAAGCACGCCAAAAAGATAATACCGGAGACGCTGGAAAGCCTTACGTCATACGACTGGCCCGGCAATGTAAGGGAATTAAAGAATGTTATTGAAAGGCTTGTCATAATGACGCCTTCAAATATAATAACCAGCAAGAATCTGTTCATGCCGGGCGAAAATGAAACCTTAAACTATTTCACATATAAAACACTCAAGGATGCAAGAGATGCCTTTGAAAAAGATTATATTATAAAAAAACTCGGGGAAAACAATTGGAACATATCTAAGACAGCAGAAATTCTGGATATAGAAAGAAGCAATCTTCACCGCAAAATTAAGACTTATGACATAAAAACCCCGTAATTTATTTGCCTGGAATTTTTATTCATAAAACAGTGACCGGATATCACTATTCGCCAATCGTATGCAATTTCATAAGATTTGTTTTTCCTGGAGTTCCCATGGGTGAGCCAGCCGTAATAACAATACTATCACCTTTTCCGGCAATCTTAGAATAAATCAGAGATGTTTCAACCTCTTTTATCATAGCATCAGTGCTTGCCAGATGCCTTATTAGCATCGGCGTCACTCCCCAGTATAAAGACATCCTGCGCTTTATCTTGCTGTCAGGAGTAAACGCTATTACAGGAACTTTTGGTCGAAACTTGGAAACAAGCCTTGCCGTGAACCCCGATTGAGTGAATGCGATTATGGCCTTTGCCTTGATTTCTTCTGCTGCGGAACATGCCGCCTCAGCAACAGCACTGGAAAAATCCGAAAAATGCGAATCAAGCCCTTCTATGTGTCGTAGACTCGACTCTCCGAGAGGATGACCCCGGTATTCGGAAAACTTAGACTCTGTAAACCTTATAATCTTATCCATCATCCTGACTGCTTCCAGAGGATGTTTGCCGGTTGCTGTTTCAGCGGAAAGCATCAAGGCATCCGTACCGTCAAGCACGGCGTTTGCCACATCTGTTGCCTCGGCCCTTGTCGGCCTGGTATGCTCTGTCATTGATTCAAGCATCTGCGTGGCTGTTATCACAAGCTTTCCTTTCTCATTCGCCCTGAGGATAAGGGTCTTCTGGATCATGGGCACTTCTTCAGGGGATATCTCAACTCCAAGGTCTCCTCTTGCAACCATTATCCCTTCCACCTCAGAGAGTATATTATCAATGTCATCAAGAGCCTCAGGTTTTTCAATCTTTGCTATAATGGGCAATGTCGTGTGCCTTTTTTTAAGCCATTCTTTTACAACTCTTATATCTCCCGCGCTCCTGACAAATGAAAGTGCAACATAATCAATGTCCATCTTAAGGCCAAAATCAAGGTCTTGCCTGTCTTTGCCGGTAAAAGATGACAGACTTGTCTTAGTATGAGGAAGATTCACTCCCTTTTTATCTTTTAATATACCCCCTTCAATAATCTTCGCCCTCAGACCGTCCCTTGTTTTTCCTGTTATGAGTGCCTGAATCAATCCATCATCAAAAAGTATCCTCTCGCCTATCCTGGCATCTTTTTTAAGTGCAGGGTAAGAGATGAATATATGTTCAGCGCTGCTTATATCTTTTCCGCCATGGAGAAATATCTCTGCGCCCTTTTTGAGTTCAACAGAGCCGCCAATGATAAGTCCTACCCTGATCTTAATACCCTGAAGGTCCTGCAGTATGGCAACAGGTTTTTTAAGTTTTTTAGATTCCTCCCTTATAAAACCTATGACCTTCCTGTGAGATTCATAGTCGCCATGCGAGAAATTAAGCCGTGCAACATCCATCCCTTTTTTTATAAGGGAAGATATCATCCCCCTGCTCCAGGATGCGGGGCCTATCGTGCAGACTATCTTTGATTTTCTCATGTCCATTTACTTTCTACCTCTCTATGTTTCTTCAGATATAGGAACAATTTGAATTTCCTCATTTCTCAGAATAACATCCAACGCGCGTTGTTCCTTAATTTTCCCACTCAAAATCAAATTGCTCAATGGTATCTGTACAAGTTTTTCAACCGTACGCCGGAGTTCTCTGACGCCGTATTCCGGGCTATACCCCTTTTGAGAAATAAACCGTTCTGCTTTTTCAGTAACTTTTATTTTGATATTATACCTCTTTCCAACATCCTCAGTAATCTCATTGAGCATTGTCTTTAAAATCTCTCTTACATTATCTTCACCAAGAGGCTGAAAAACTATCTGCTCATCAATACGGTTAATAAGTT
>CAKKPR010000321.1 GCA_919901705.1 Thermodesulfovibrionales bacterium
AAATTCCTTTCCTCTTGTTACTCGGCACTTCTGGTTTTTGCTTCCGCACTTTCCCGCTTTCTCTCTCCCCAGTCTGCAAGTCAGCAAGATAGCAAGTCTGGAAGTCAGCAAGCACTTTCCAGCTTGCGAACTTCTGTTCCATTAAACTTTTGCACTTCTGTGCTTCTGGTCTTTTACTTGCCAGCTTCCCAGCTTGCGAACTTCCGCACTGTCGTGCTTGGTGGGGGGCGGAGGGGGAGAGATTGACTTATGCATATAATATACATATAATGGATACAATGAAGGTTGTCTGGGATCCGAAAAAAGCTATGTTGAACATCCGAAAGCACGGGATAGAATTTTCCCATACTGCAACAGTCTTGGATGACCCGATGGCTGTAACTATTGAGGATAAAGGCCATGATGAACAACGGTTTGCAACTATAGGAGCAGATTTATTAGGGAGAGTATTGGTTGTTGTGTATGCCTATTTTGATGAAGAAGAAATAAGGCTGATTTCAGCCAGAAAAGCAACATCTAAAGAAAGGAGAATTTATGAAAAAAGATAAAGACATGCTCGAAGAATATGATTTCAGCAAAGGCAAGCGTGGCTCGGTTATCAGCCAGAAAGGAAAGTCCAGGATAACAATCTGGGTTGATACAGATATTCTTGAATGGTTCAGAGAGGAATCAGAGCGTGAAGGCCGCGGCTATCAGACTGAGATAAATCAGGCTTTACGCAACTACATCAAGCAGGATAAGCGCTCGATTCAGGATATAGTGCACGATGCTGTGAGGCAGGAACTGAAGAAGTTTAAAAAGGCAAGCTGATTTTTTTCGTACCCTGACTTCTGCTCTATTGCTCTTCTGCGCTATGTCGTGGGGGCGGAGGGGGGATTGAAAAATCAGTTGTTAAAGATAGCGCTTTGCTATAAAATAAAAATATGAAAACGGTAACGATACCATATCCGGAAGGTCTTCCACAAACATTAAAATTGTCAGATTCCGAGTTTTCCGCGGAAGTAAGATTCCTTGCTGCTGCAAAACTTTATGAACTGGGGAAAATGTCTTCAGGGAAGGCTGCGAAACTGGCTGGGATGGATAGGGTTTCTTTCCTTAGAAAACTTGGGAAATATAAAATGCCAGCAATAAATGTACAATCGGAAGAGGTTGAGAAAGAAATAAGAGCTGTCAGAACTCTTAAATGAAAATTGTAATCAATACCGGCCCTCTCGTCTTCCTGTCAAAAATTAACCGATTACCCATCCTTAAAAAATTTAGCAGACAAATACTTGCACCCAAAAAGGTAATAACTGAAATTATGTTTAAGCGAGATGATATTTCAGAAGCGGTTAATAATGCCACAAATGACTGGCTCAAAATAATGTCAGTGAAAGATAAAAATCTGCTGAATGTTCTTACTAAAGAACTTGATGGTGGAGAAGCAGAAGTAATCTGTCTTGCTCTTGAACAAAAAGCAGATTGGGTGATTCTGGATGATCAGGATGCCCGCCGTTTTGCGCACAGATATGGCCTGAATGTCATCGGCACCTTGGGTTTGCTTGCATGGGCAAAGAAAAAGGGTCACATAAAAAGCTTCTTAGATGAAATAGAAAAACTGCAAACAGCCGGTTTTTATGCAACTGTCGAACTTGTTGAACAATTGGCAAAAGAGACAGGCGAGCGTTAAACCGCCCATTGCCTCCCTTTCCCTTTAAACTTTAGAATCCTCTATCCGCCTTTCTGACTTCCGAGCTATTGAACTTTTGACTTTTGCTCGTTACTTGCGCGCTTCCTCGTTTCCGAACTATCGCGCTTTCTTAGTGGGGGCGGAGGGGGGATTAAATTATTTCATTCTGCCTTTTCAATATAATTCTTTCCCACGTTAAAAATCTGCACATTATTAATCAATTCCTGAGAATCCATATTTTCAACGATTGCCTTGGCATTTTCTTCATTGTCAGCCTTAACTTCAAGGTGTCCTGCTAATTCAAAGTCTACAATAAATTTTGGCATAGAATTAAACCTCCAACATATTCTTCATTTAAATTAATTTGTAGCGCTCCTCTCATGTGAATTCAAGGATACCTTTGTCTCTTAGAATTTGCAACTGCGCGCGGATTTTGGGAGGAGGGGCTGTTATCATTTTAGGGAAGTGGAAAGATTACGACATTAAACCGCCACCGCCTTCATCTTTCCTGGTTTTTGCACTTTCCCAACCAGTTTGTCCTAAAATACTAATCGATTTAGGCGGGTTTAGCTTTTTAAAGGCACTGGATTTGGGCTCGCATACAATTACAAAAGGACATTCTTTTAAGCCTGGTAATAATGGATTATCTGCCGATACAAAATCAGATTTTTCAATTGCTATATAGCCGTCGTTGTCAGCACAAGGCAATACCTTTTTAACAACATAAGCCTTATTCTTCACTTTGTTTTTATAACATATCTGACAGGTCTTGTTCCTGCCGGAATGCCATTTAAATAAATGCTGCTTTGTTTCACACTCAAAGATGCACAATTTTTCATTACAGAAATCTTTACCTACAATCCTATAGATAAAGTAATCCATCAAACATGGACTTTCTATAGATTCAGTCGGGAATTTTGTTCTCCAGATCTCCCATACTTTTCTCCATGCCAACGCATTCATCTCATCAATTAAAGAATACTGAT
>CAKKPR010000322.1:0-4133 GCA_919901705.1 Thermodesulfovibrionales bacterium
AATTACGTTGCTTGGTAAGTCTATAAAAAATACTGAACGATATACTTTACAGCCAGCGAAACTATAATTATTCCGAGCATTAATTTTAATCTTCTGCGGGACAAACTTTTGAAACCTTGCACCCAAATACATACCTACGAAACCGCCAATGCCGAATAAAAAACCAAGAAGCCAGTCAGGCGATGTCGCAAGACCTTCTTTTGCAGGCATAATGCTGTAAAATGTAACTCCTGCAATAGAGGTCAAAAAAGTTCCCATCAGAGCAGCTCCTGCAACCGTATATACAGGAAGATGGAATACCGCCACACAGAACGGAGCAATGATTGCCCCGCCTCCGATTCCGTAAGTCCCGCCTATAATCCCTACAACAAATGCCAGGATAAACATGCCGATTGTGCTAAAAGAGAATCGCTCTCCCCAGAACTCATATTCCACCCTTGAAAGATTGACCGAGATTGTTTTAATAACTGCCTCTTTCGGCAGTCCTGAAGCAATTCTGGCATTTTGCTGTTTTTTAAGATTTGCTGCCCTTTGCTTGAATTTTTCTTCAAGCGCCTTTATCCTGACTTTGCCTGCCGCAGCCTTGCCCGTCATCTCATAAAAAAGACGGCTTCCTATGTAAAGCAGAACACAGCCGACAAAGAGCTTGAATGTCTTCGGGTCCGGCAGATAGTGAACTCTAAGAAAATATCCGATGAATACACCCGGCAAAGTGCCTACTATTACAACCCACGTCAATGGCCAGGCCATCCTGCCTTCTTTAATATATCTGTAAACTCCGCTGGGAATTGCAACTATATTAAAAACAAAATTTGTGGCGCTGACAGAAGGGCTGGTATATTTCAGAACGCTCATCTGGAACGGCAAGAGAAGAAAGGCTCCGGAGACACCGCCCATTGATGTAAAAAATGAAACTACGAGCGCAACCAGCGGCGGAATGAATATATATGTCTTGACCCCTGAGACAGGGAATATCATATATAATAAATCCATGCGATATTATATGACAAGAGCTTTACAAATGAAAGCCCTTCAACTTATTATTTATAAATGAAGATTCTGAGGCTTGCTCTTGCGCAGATTAATCCTACTGTTGGAGATATTGAGGGGAATGCCTCTAAAATATGTGATTACATTAAACTGGCAAAAAAGCAAAATGCCGCAATAGTTGTATTCCCGGAGCTTGCCGTAACAGGTTATCCGCCTGAAGACCTTCTCCTGAAGCCGCAGTTTATAAGTGACAATCTTGATGCACTTAAAAGGGTTCAGCAGGAAACAGAAGGTATTACCGCAGTTGTTGGTTTTGTTGACCCCGTTAGAAAGCTTAAATCGGACTTTCTTTCTAACGGGGTTGACAGGAACGATGGGATATATAATGCTGCCGCAATATTTCATGACGGAAAGCTCGTTGATGTATATCATAAGATATATCTTCCCAATTATGGTGTTTTTGATGAATACAGATACTTTAAGGCAGGAACAAAAACTCCTGTATATTCAATAGGGGATATAAAATTCGGGGTCAATATTTGCGAAGATATCTGGTACGCTGAAGGACCGGCAAGGAGCCAGACAGCCGGGGGCGCTGAGATTATCTTAAATATTAATGCCTCGCCATATCATATGGGAAAACTTTTTTTAAGAGAGGAAATGCTGTCTAAGAGAGCGCTGGAGAATAAGGCGGTAATCGCATATCTTAATGCTGTTGGCGGCCAGGATGAACTTGTTTTTGACGGAGGAAGCCTTATTGTAGACAGGGCAGGCGAGATTATTGTCAGGGGCAGACAGTTCGAAGAAGAGATGCTCATCGCAGATGTTACGATTGACGGTCCATCTCAGGCAGACAAGCGGTATCTTGCGCCAGCGGCCAGTTCATTAGGGGAGGAAATTTACAAGGCGCTTGTTTTAGGAACCAGGGATTATGTCAATAAAAATGATTTCAGTAAGGTTGTTATAGGATTAAGCGGAGGGGTTGATTCTTCACTGGTAGCTGCAATTGCAGTTGATGCAATAGGCAAGGAAAATGTAAAAGGTGTGTTTATGCCATCTCCATTTACGTCAAAAGAAAGCAGGGAAGATTCCTCTGAACTGGTTAAAAATCTTGGAATTAAGATAATTGACGTTCCGATTAATGAAATATTTGAAAGCTATCGTAAGAATCTAAAAAAAGAATTCAAGGGATTCCATGAAGATATAACTGAAGAGAATCTTCAGGCACGAATCAGGGGCAATATCCTTATGTCATTTTCTAATAAATTCGGATGGCTCGTCTTGACAACTGGAAATAAATCCGAGATGAGTGTTGGATATGCTACTCTTTATGGGGACATGGCAGGAGGGTTTGCTGTTATAAAGGACGTGCCCAAGACACTTGTATATGAACTCTGCAAATGGAAGAATTCAAAAGAGGGCAGGGCAGTGATTCCGGAAAGGGTCTTGTGGAAGGAGCCCACAGCAGAGCTTAAACCTGACCAGAAAGACACTGATACGCTGCCTCCTTATCCTGTGCTTGATCCGATCCTGAAGGCTTACATAGAAGATGACAAGAGCTTTGAAGATATATTGTCTTCAGGCTGTGAAAAAGAATGCGTGCAGAAGGTTATAAAAATGATCGATAAGAGCGAATATAAGAGAAGGCAGTCCCCGCCCGGCATAAAGATAACACCAAGGGCCTTCGGTAAAGACAGGAGATTCCCGATAACAAATAAATACAGGAGTTATTAAATTTAAGCTAAAAGTGCAAATTGCAGAATGCAAATTGTAAAATTAAGGAATTAATTTATGCAAATACTTATTATTGAAGATGACTCTGCCATACAGCTTGCCCTCAAGATTTTTTTTGAGAAAAAAAACTATGAGGTCCTGCTTGCTGATACAGGGGCTAAAGGGTTGGATATCGCCAGGAAGAACCTGCCGGATATAGTCCTCCTTGACCTTCGGCTGCCAGATATTTATGGTTTGGAACTTCTAAAAAAAATTAAAGCTGACCGTACTGACTCAATGGTTTATATAATGACTGCCTTTGGTGAGGTTAAGGATGTAATAGACGCTATAAACCTCGGCGCAGAAAATTACTTCCAGAAACCTGTGGACCTCGAAGAACTGGGAGCAATAATTGACAGGAGCTCTGAAAAAATAAAATTAAGGCAAGAGTTGATGTTATGCAAAAGAGGGCTGTATCCGATTATAGGAAGAAGTAAGGCAGTGCAGGGACTCATTCATATAATTAATCTTATGGCTGAAAACCATTCCACTACATTGCTGATACAGGGTGAAACAGGGACAGGCAAAGAACTTGTTGCAAGGAACATCCATTCATTAAGCATGAGGGGAGAAAACCCGTTTGTAGATATAAACTGCGCCTCTATCCCGGATAATATCCTTGAAAGCGAGATTTTTGGATATGAGGCCGGGGCCTTTACAGATGCAAGGTCTGCAAAAAAAGGACTTCTTGAGATTGCTGATAAGGGCACCCTGTTTCTTGATGAAATCGCAGAAATGCCGCTTGCCACTCAGGCAAAGTTTTTAAGAGTAATAGAGACAAAAACATTCAGGCGGTTGGGTGGCACAAAGGACATAAAAGTTGACATGCGTATTATTGCTGCAACTAATAAAGATCTTGCAAATGCTGTGCATAACAATTCTTTTCGGAAAGACCTTTATTACAGGCTAAATGTTATGCCTATCACAATCCCTCCTTTAAGGGAACGCATTGAAGATATCCCCTTGCTGGCAGAGTTCTTCATAACAGAGATTGCAGAGAATATGGCCAAGAAAATAAAGCCGCTTGACAGAGAAGCTGTGGAAGCTCTCTGTTCTTATATGTGGCCGGGCAACATAAGAGAGTTGCGAAATGTGCTGGAGAGGGCCATGATTCTTTGCCATGGAGAAGTACTGACAGTCCAGAACCTGGTATTGTCTGCCGGCTCAACCGAAGAAAACGCTGCCGCGCTTACACTTAAAGATGTTGAGCGCCTGCATATCAAGGCAATCCTTTCATTAGCTGCTAACAACCGCACAAAGGCTGCAAATATACTCGGAATTGCACGTTCAACTCTTAACGAAAAAATAAAAAGTTACAAACTTGACTGATTGATTCCTGGCCGTACTGTCCGATTTTCATACGCCAAAGA
>CAKKPR010000322.1:4233-9962 GCA_919901705.1 Thermodesulfovibrionales bacterium
GCTGGCACTTCTCTTGCTATATATAGGCGACTGAAAACTTTACTTGGAGGTAATTTTGTGAAAAGTATTTTAATAGTTGATGATGAGCCGGCAATATTAATGGCTCTGTCCCATCTTTTAAGCAATGAAAATACGCTGGTATTAACAAGCAGCAGAATCGAGGAGGCGGAAGAGGCTCTGGATCGTTACAAATTTGAACTGGTTATTGCAGATATAAGATTAAGCGGGATAGAAGGGATGGAGGGGCTTGAGCTTCTAAGTTATGTGAAGGGCATAAGCCCTGAAACAAAGGTAATCATTATGACTGCCTATGGTTCTGATGAGATGAAAGATTCAGCCTACAAAAGAGGGGCTTACCATTATTACGAAAAACCGATAGACGTGGATGACCTGACAAAAAAAGTTGAGGATTGCGGCATCCCTGTAATGGTTAAAAAATAAAAAGGAGGAGAGATGTCCACCTTAAATTTTAATAAAGTCCTGATTGTAGACGATTCCAAATTAATACATCAGATGTACAGGCTTGTTTTGATGAGATATAAGAACTGTGCGCTTATAGATGCAATGAATGGCCTGGAAGCGCTTGATATATTGTCAAGGGAAAACGGGATTGACCTTATACTTCTTGACATAAACATGCCGGTAATGAATGGCGTACAATTTATGGAAAAACTTAAAAAGGACAGCCTTTACAGGCATATCCCGATAGTTGTTATAAGCACGGAAGGCAAGGAAGAAGATACCATAAGGGCCATGAAACTTGGAGCCTGGGGCTATATAGTGAAACCCTTTAAATCCGAGTCCCTTTATGAGCTTCTTGAAAAGGTAATTACTAAAAAATCATCGGCGCTGATGGAAACAGGAACCAGGCGTTAGGTTTAAGCCATGGATTACTCTGCTCTTATAAAGGACTATCTTGACGACGCGAACGGACATCTGAATGTCTTTGACAGTGCGTTGTTGTCTTTGGAAAAGGGCGGATATAAAAAAGATACACTTATTAATATTCTGGGCGCCCTGCATACACTTAAAGGTAATTCCGGCATGATGGGGTTCGAATCTTTAAAGACATACATACATCATGTGGAAGAGATTCTTGAAAAGGTTGACGATAACAGTATAGAGCTTGGACAGGCGCTAGACACTCTGTTAGATAGCGCAAATGTGCTCAGGAATGCGCTGCAGTGGATAGGGAAGAACCCAACCTTTACTCCTGATCTTATGGAAAACATCCTTGCGCTCCAGAAAAAACTGGAGGGTTCAGGCGATGCTTCTGAAAAACAACAAGTAGACCTCTTATCATACCTGGGCACAAAGACAGATACTATTAAGGTCGATTTTAAGCGGCTTGACAGCCTGCTTAATCTTGTTGGAGAACTTGTAATATTCAAAACAAGGCTTAACCAGATAGAGACGCAGGCAAAAGGCGCAATAAACGACAAGTCTTTCGCTAAAGATTTAAATGAAGGCCTCGAACTTATGGGTAAAACCATATCAGAACTCCAGGAAGGCATAATGAAGGCAAGGATGCTGCCCGTAAGTTATGTCTTTAATAAATTCCCAAGGATGATAAGAGACCTTGCAAAGTCACAGGGCAAGGAGATTCAACTGATATTTGAGGGTGAAGACACAGAACTTGACAAGACCGTGATAGACGAACTCGAAGAGCCGCTCCTGCATATAATCAGAAATGCAATAGACCATGGGATAGAGGTTTCTCGCGACAGAGTGAATAAGGGAAAGAATCAAAAAGGAACGATTGTCCTGTCTGCCGCCCAGGAATCTAACTATGTAATCATAAAAGTAAAGGATGACGGCAGGGGAATTGATTTTGACACGGTAAGAAGGGCAGGCATTGATAAAGGATTAATAAAATCTGAAGACTCACTTGACAAGGACAACATACTTTCTTTGATTTTTTCTGCCGGGTTCACGACAAAACAGGAGGCCACAGATGTTTCTGGAAGAGGCATAGGCCTTGATGTTGTAAACAAAAATATTTCCAAACTAAACGGACATGTTATTGTGGACAGTATTCATGAAAAAGGCACGACTTTCACATTAAAGCTTCCGTTAAATCTTGCGATAATTCCTGCCTTGATGGCAGAGACAGGCGGGGAGGTTTATGCCATACCAATGAGCGCTGTTGACGAAAGCATTAAAGTAAGGGAAGAAGATATTCACATTATAAACAATCACGAAGTAATAAGATTCAGGGAAAGGGTCATACCTGTCGTCAGGCTTGCTGAATTTTTCGGGCTCAGCCCCTCACCTGTCATTGCGAGGGACAAAGTCCCGAAGCAATCTCATTTGTTTGGAGCGGCTTCAAAAGACGAGATTGCTTCGCCTTTGGCTCGCAATGACAAGAAGGGCAAACAGAAAAAATTCTATCTTGTAATAGTTAGCAAGGCGGAAAAACGTATTGCAATTGCCGTTGACAGGCTCAGGGGACAGCAGGAGATAGTGATTAAGCCGCTTGATGATACCTTTGGAAAGTCTTATGGCATAGCAGGCGCTTCCATACTCGGTGATGGAAGGATAGTGCTGATAATTGACGTTATGTCTTTTTATGAAAAAAAGGAGGTGTTGGCAGGTGTCTAAGATATCTTTACCGCCTTCAGGTCTTGCAGAAGATTTTTTAGGTGAGATAAGAGAGGAACAGGCTGAGATACAACTTGTCACCTTCGCCCTTGGGGAACAATATGGCGTTCCCATAAGCCAGATACAGGAAATAATAAGGGTAGGGAATATCACAATGGTTCCAAACTCGCCTTCCTATATGGAAGGGGTTATAAACCTGAGGGGAAGAGTGCTGCCTGTTTTGAATCTGAGAAAAAGGTTGCGGCTACAGGCAAAGGACCTCGGCAAGATGTCGAGAATTATTGTTACGGAGGTTAACAACAAGACGATCGGATTGCTCGTGGATTCAGTCTCGCATGTCATAAAAGTACCCCCGGATTTTGTGGAAGCTGCGCCGGAAGAAGTTCTTGAGATTGACACTGATTACATAACGGGCGTTGGAAAGCTTAAGGATCGCCTTGTGATTTTGCTGGACCTCGAGAAGCTGCTGAGGAGAGAGAAGATTGAGATTAAGGAATAAGAAAATGCTAATGAACTATCTGATAAAAATACTTATGATTGTTCCTACAACACCGCCAATAAGCGCGGAAAGTGGAAGGATATATTTAATGAGGAGACCCCTTAATTCAACAATCTCATTTCTGAGACTTGTCTCAATGCCTTTTATCTCATTTCTGAGATTTGTCTCAATGCCTTTTATCTCATTTCTGAGATTTGTCTCAAGAAGCCTTGTAGTTTCATGGAGGGCTGCTTCTGTTTCCTGCAGGTCTGCCTTTGTTGCTGTCCCCCGCTGGATAGAGTCCTCAATAAATGTGATTATTGCGGTAGCCTCTTCGTCTCCGAGTTTAGGGGCAATCTTTTTATATACATCCACTGCTGTAAGCATGACCTATTTATACCAGATTGGGTTAACAATGTCAATGTAAAGGAGGAAACGATGGAAAAGAAAATTAACTGCTGGGAATTTAAAAAATGCGGGAGGGATAAGACGGCAGACTGTCCGGCATATCCGAAAGGCGGCAGAGTCTGCTACCTTGTAGCAGGCACTATGTGCGGGGGAAAGGTGCAGGGAACATATGCGGTGAAGATCGAAAATTGCAGGGACTGTGATTACTACAAGGGAATTGTTATTGAAAAAACATTATGAATATTGACGCCTGTTTTACAGGCAGAATGAATTTAATTTATGGAGGGTGAAATGAGAAGATTGTTTTTTGTGATGTTAATTGCAATGATGCTTTCATTGCCTCAGGTTGTTTTTTGTGATGATGAAATATCATACAGCGGCTCATCAACTATTGGAATGAGCATTCTTGATGCCGGGGCTGTTAAGGCATTTGAGCAGAAGACAGGGATAAAATTCAAATCAGTCGAGCAGCCGGGGTCAGGCAAGGGGATTAAGGCTCTGCTCGAAGGCAAGGTAACAATGGCAGGAGCGTCAAGAAAACTTGAGACTGAAGAAAAGAAGCAGAATCTGATTGGCACTGCAATTGGATATGATGCAATAGCGGTATTTGTCAATAAGAAAAATCCTGTGAATAACCTTACCAAAGAACAGATTAAAGGCATATTTACAGGCAAGATTAAGAATTGGAAAGAGGTCGGCGGTAAAGACGCCCCGATTCGCGTTAATACAGAGATTGCAGGCGAGAAGAGGGCCACGATGCTGGCATTTCAGGAGATGGCAATGGATAAAGCTCCTTATGGAACAGGTTTTAAGGAAATAGATTTTCCGAGAGACCAGATAGTTGAAGTTGCTAAAGATGAAAACGGTATTTGCAGCGTAAGCTTTGGTTTGCTTGCAGCAGTAAGCGCTGATTTGAGGGATAAGGTCAAGGCTTTCAATGTAGGCGGCATAGATCCCTCGGACAAAAATATTCAGTCAGGCGCATATCCGATTTCAAGGCCACTGCTTCTTGTCACAAATGGGCTTCCCAAGGGAAATGTAAAGAAATTCATTGATTTCATGCTCTCAAAAGAAGGCCAGGATATAGTTAATAAAAACTTTGTTCCTGTCAGGAAATAGGCAGGGCAACAATAACCGGGGGCGTTATGAAAACGCCCCCTAAAAGGAGAGGTAAAGATGTTGGGTTTTGTTAAAAAATTAGCCTTTTTTAAGAATCTCAAGCTGCGGCCAAAGCTCTTTTTGATAATGGCGGTTGTCCTCGTGGGTTTTGTCTCATCTTTGTTTATGGGAGCTTACATAATTAATCAGGTAAGGGTTGGGGGAGGTCTCTACAAAGAGATAAAGAACCACAAAAACACCCTTGAGGCGATTGCGCTTTTGAAATCTGACCTGAATCAGGTTCGCGGAGAATTAGCAACCCTGATAAGCGAGACAGACAAAGACAAGATGAATCAGATACAGGCTAAAATAACTGAACTCAAAAAGGATATTGACTCGAAATTCAGCGATATTATTGCAATGCTGAATAATGAAGAAAAGAAAATCGCAATTCAGGATGCTCAGACAACATGGACAGAATTTATCACCACAGCAGACAATGAGCTTTTACCTGCCATTAATAGCGGCAAAAAGACACAGGCTAACGAGTTGGCAACCGGCATACAGAAATCGAGATATGAGAGATTTATTGATCAGGTTAGCGGAATAGTAGACGTATTAAAACTCGAAATAGATGAGATGGAGAAAAATACAGATAAGATTATACGAAGCAAAGTTATATATGCCGGAGCTATAAGCGGGGCATTGTTTTTAATTATTCTCGGCCTTACATTTATATTTGCTAACTCAATATCAAAACGCGTACGGGTTCTCAAGGATTTTGCAAATACCCTTGCCGCCGGGGATCTTTCTGCGGCAGGCTCTCAAGGCTCAACAGAAAAGGGAGACGAGATAACAGACCTGCAAAAATCCTTAAATGACATGGCAACCAATATAAAGGGATTAATCACCAATACGATTAACTCTGCATTTCATGTAACAATATCGGCTGATAAATCCGCAAAAAATTCTAATCAAATAGCTCAGTCTGCAAAAGAGGAAGCATCGGCAGTAGAGGAGACTACATCTTCAATGGAAGAGATTGCTGCCTCTATATCAGAAGTTGCAAAGAATACTGAAGAACTTGCTACAAATGTTGATGAGACATCAGCTACAGTAGGCGAGATGGCTGCCTCAATAGAAC
>CAKKPR010000323.1 GCA_919901705.1 Thermodesulfovibrionales bacterium
TTTTCTGATTTCAGAATATCAGAATTCAGAATAATTTGCAATAGGCGGGAGGAGAGGGAGAGGATGGGAGGGAGAATTTTTAAAACAGAGGAACTTTGTAACCAGCCTGCCTGAAATGCTCATCAAAGGTCAGCGCCTGTTTTATCCCGAATTCATCCATCGTAACAAAAGAAAAGCAGTCAATCATTCCCCATGATTTATCAGAACGCTTCTTATAGAGCGACAAGGCTCTTTCAAATCTCTCGGTAGTAATAGCAACAATTGTTGTCAAAGGGTCTGTTTGTATTCGGTCAATTATCTTAATAGCAAGCGGTCTTTGAGGCGGAAGGCAGAGGCTGTTTGCAAGTTCAATAAGAACAAGTTGTGTGGTCAGGAAAGTGCCATTAAATTTTTCTGCTGCCTCTACCGCAGCTTTATGCAGGTTATCTTTTTTATTGACCAATGCTATCAGATAGCCGGTGTCGAGGAAGATGCCGCTCATTTTTTGGGGAGGCCGTAAAGATAATGGTCGTGGTGCTTTGAGAAATCCCTTGGTAAATCTATATCAGCAGCTATATCAGCCAGCTCAGCCAGAAGAGAGGATTTCCTTTTGCCGTTTTTCTTGCGTGTCTTAAGTCCCTTGATGAACTTCTCCACGTCATCCAGCATAGCCGTTGGCAGGATATCTATCTCTTTTTTTATTTTTTCCGCTTTAAGCATGACCCTAATTCCTTTCGATATAATTTTAGCATAAAGGAATTGTTTTGGGGGAGATGTAGGAGAGAATGGGGAAAAATTATGGTTTTCTCAAGACATCATCATGAGGCCCGATACGCCTGAAAAGATAATGGTCTTCATGCATTTCAAATGTAAAGCGATAAAACATAGTAATACTTCCTTCCCATCTGTTTTCATGCCCCTGCATTTTCTTAACCCTTAAAGACGGATGGTTAATATTCTGTATGAAGATTCTTAATTTGTTTTCAAATATCTTTTGTACGTGAGAAGGCAATTGCTGATAGTCTTTTTTGAAAGAATCAGTCCTGACTATCTTCATGCCTTGAGGTCAGCAAGAAAATCATCTACAGAGGAGAAACTTTTGACTTTTCCGGCTTTAATTTCAGCATCAGCCTCTTTTTCAGCCTTCTTCCAGTCAAAGTCCTTAAAATATGGAGGCAGGGTTAAGGCATATTTTAAAAGCTCGAATACAGCTTCCTTGGCATCGGAAATATGAGCCTTCTTCCTGAAGTCGGTTATTCCCTCATACAACTCATCAGGAATTTCCAGTGTTATCTTATGCCCGGCTTTCATTTGCAACCCCCTTTTCTGTATTTAAGACTATCATGAAAAGGCAGTTTTTTTCAATCTTGTGTATGCTTTGAATAGTGAGGATAGGGAGAGGATGGGGAGGGCAGGTTTTTTAGTGTTCTCTTGACAATGATGTAGTTTATAAGCTACTATAAATCCAATGAAGGCATGCCATTTCACGCTTGAATATTTCATTACCGAGACCGGCAAGATTCCGTTTAAGTGGTGATATAAATGGCCGTAAAACCCAAGAAAAATTATCAGGAAGACCTTATTGAAAGCCTTAAAAATCCTAAGGAGGCTGCTGCATATCTGAATGCTGCAATTGAAGAGGGAGACCGTGAATTATTTATGCTTGCACTCAGAAACATTGCCGAAGCTCAGGGTGGAATATCAGCAATAGCGGAAAGGGCGCATCTTAACAGGGAGAATCTTTATCGCATGCTCTCAAAGCATGGCAACCCTGAAATAAAAAGTCTGATGACACTGCTTAGCGCTATGGGACTGGCGCTTACTGTAAAGGCGCAGAAACAGGTTTACGCATAATTGTTAAGGCAGTTTATGCTTAGGACTTTTGTCCTTCTGACTATGGCACTTTCATGAAATGACTCGCCGGGGTGAGCCGCTCTTCCGCGCTTTCGTGTGGCGTTGTGATTCTTAGAGCATAAATATGGAAAGCGTCCCTGGGTTTTCCTGCTCAATGCGTTATGAGACCCTGAAATAAATTCAGGGTGACAAATTAATAGTTTTAGGACAGGCTCAGTGTCCCTGGGTTTTTCCTAATCAGTCTCCATAAACTTAAAAACCTCAGGAAGAATTATGTCAAGAAACTCT
>CAKKPR010000324.1 GCA_919901705.1 Thermodesulfovibrionales bacterium
CTTTCTCATAAATCTCATTTTCATGTTAAGGAGAATTCTTTATAGTTGACTCCTTGGTATTTTTTAATAAGTATACTCTTCAGTATGTAAAAGTCAAGACCATGATCCGTAACCGAAAAATAGACATAGAAAGTTGTCATTGCGAGTGAAACGAAGCAATCTCGCTTTTTGCGATGAGATTGCCACGAACCCTTCGGGTTCTCGCAATGACAGGTAATTCAAGCGTTTATAGTTCTATGTCTATTTTTCGGATAACAGCGCACAGATCCAAGATGTCGAATAGTGTTTGGATAACCTTCCCGTGCTTTGCTGGCATGACCCTTGCTTTTTATTTAGTAGTAAGACGGGCTGATAGAAGGTAAAATTAATCAAAAACAATGGGTTTTAATCGCCGACCGTGTCGGAACGATGAAAAAAGTGGGTGAAGATGCTCAGACGGTGGTTTGCAGGTGTTTGAAATGACTGAAATTTCACTGGTAAAAAGGGCCTCAAAACGCTACCCAAAAAACTTGACAACACCTTGAGTATATGATAACATCACAGATATTTCTAAGGAGGAGGAAAAAATGGAAATAAATATGAATCCGGATGTTCGTGTTTACTGGACAGCTACGGCTCTTTATGGATTAGCTGCTCTTTTTTACATCCTGGCTTTTATTAAGAAAAAGGAGAAATTTGCCGACTTAGGAATGAATTTTGTATGGGTAGGCTTTATTGTCCACGCACTTGGCACTTTCTACCCCGCGATTACACATAAGTACACCCATATCTGTTCGTTTTACAAGGTAATCGGCGGCACCGTTATGATGGGAATGTTTGTCTTCCTTGCTGCTTCGCTGGCTAAAAAGGCGATAAAACCTGCAGGACTCCTGATTATGCCTATCAGTTTTGGTTTGATGGTGTTGGGAGGTTTAATGCCATGTCATCCATTGGGGCCGTCACCGGTATACAAAGGCTGGCAGCTCTGGGGCCATGTTACAGGCGCAGGGTTCAATTTCGGATTTGCTTTACTTGCGGCTGCCATGGGAGTGCTTTATTTACTTAAAGAAGCAAAGGGAAAAACCGGTTACCCCTATGACCAGCTACCGGACCTGGAGGTTTTAGACCGCTTGAATTATCGTTTTGTCCTGGTTGCTTTCATTTTTGCCTCGACAATGGTTTGTTTCGGCAGTCTTTGGTCCTTCATGAAATTCGGCATGGTGAAGAAAACACTCATGCTGGCGGGAATCGTTTGGGGATTCTGGTCGATTTATGCATTCGCGTTAGCTTCGCGTTGGTTTTTCCATTGGCAGGGAAGAAGACTTGCCGTGTATTCTCCATTTGCTTTACTCCTTGTGTTTTTATTCCTGTTCTATATGGCGCCTTTCCGGGAAAAGAACTACCATAGCGGACCCTTTTTCTCTCCTTATAATTTGCAGGAGAACATGAAGCCATACATAAAGGATATGGAATCCACTATCAAACCAGACAAGCCTATTTCTACTCCTGCTAAAGTGGATAAAGTGGCAAAGCTAATGGAAAATAAAAAATAATTGGGAACAATACTTACTCTTTTCGGGTTTGCAGTAGTCCTTTACGGCGTAAGTACTCTTTTTTATCTTTTAAGCTTTATTTATAAAAAAGAGTACTTTATTCGCCGGGGAGTATTTTTTGCCGGGTTGGGTTTTCTTTCCCATACAATTTGTATATCTCTCTATTGGACACAGCCGGCATATCTTTCCTTCTCTACTTTTCAAATAATTAACGATGCTGCCTGGGCCGGTGTGCTTGTCTTTCTTTTGGTTGTTTTGTTTGCCAGATTTGTTAGCCCGGCAGGAATCCTGATTATGCCTGTTACAGTTTTTCTGCAAATATGGGCAGCGATTTCCAAAAAAGAAATCGGGATGACTCCGGCATCATTTGATACTCCGTGGTTCTGGATACATGTAATTGCTTCATCGCTTGCTTATGGATCTGTCCTGGTTGCCGGAGCAGTTGGACTGCTTTACTTATTAAAGACAAGACATGCCGGTGAAGCTTTTTATGATCAACTTCCGGATCTGAATAAACTGGACAATTCGAGTTATCTTTTTATTGGTATCGGGTTTGCGATGCTGACCTTGATGATTATTTCCGGTGCTCTCTGGACAAAGCAAGTCCACGGGAGTTATTGGGGTTGGGACCCGTTAGAGGTTCAGTCGTTAATCTCATGGATTGTCTATGCGATCTGGCTGCATATGCGTCTGACTTTTGGTTGGCGCGGCAAAAAACTTGCGTGGTATTCTTTATTGGCTTTGCCGGTGATGGTAATTGCTATATGGGGCATACCTCTTGTTCCGGGAATGTTCCACCGCGGTTTTCGGGTAACACACTTCTAAAGAAATGAAAAAAATATTAAGAACTCTTATCGGGCATGGGCATAATCTTGCCACGAGGTGCTGGGCAATGACTGTGCTGGCAGTCTACTGGTTAAACCGGCGGTCGCTGGGAAATACAGAGATGCAGTCCTCGCTCGACGAACTAAACAAAGTGCTTTTTTACCTCGGACTGTTCTGTATCGCAGTTATTATTCTTGCCGGGTCAGGGAGGACTTTTTACCCTACTGACGTAAAGAAGATTTTTGATCAAAAGCGCGAGAAAGATAGGATAAGGCAGCTGATAAAGATGTATCTCAGCCTTTTTCTTTTCTTTTTCATAGTAATTCATTGGAGATTCTTTTTCTTCGGAGTGGTGAAAGAAATATTTTATCTGGACCTTTTTTCCATAGCGGTTATGCTGCCTCTTGAGATTGAAAGGTCTCTCAGGTTTAGATACATAGGAAATACCTATGGCAAGGACCCTGAGAATCTGGAACGAATCTGGAAAAAGATGATGTTAGTGTGGCATATCGTTCTTATGTCTGCTCTTACTGCTGGAACTTATTGGCAGTATACTATAGTCTTCAAGTAGATTCCGGATGAAAATTTGTCTTATTGACCCTCCTCTTCCTTATAGTAGTCCGCCCCTTGCTCCTTTAATTTTAGAGTATTTAGGAGGGCTGACCAAAAGGGTGATGCCCGAGGCAGAAATTGAACTCTTAGACCCTAAATTTCGTCCGTTCTCTGTGGAAAAAGTCGAGGCGGATTTAGTAGGTATCTGCGGCAGCCGGATTGTCACTCTTCCCTGGGTTTACAGCACAGCCGATACATTAAGGAAGAGAGGCAAGCAAGTTGTCCTGGGCGGATTTAACCCATCAGCCATGCCGGAGGAGGCAAAAAAGCATGCCGATGCGGTAATAATCGGCGAGGCGGAGTCGGTCTGGCATGAAGTCCTGAAGGATGGGCGGAAAGGCCAACTAAAACCCTTTTACTACGGGCAGCCTCTGCCGCTGGAGAATCTCCCCCTGCCCATACGTATGCCAGGCTATAAATTTCATGGTATTTTCACCATGCGGGGCTGCTCCTACGGCTGCAAGTTTTGCGCTCTCAGGGGACTCTACGGAAAAGCTCACCGGTACCGTCCGATTGATGAAGTAGTGAAAGAGGTCGATGCGCTGAAGGAAAAATTTTTCTGGAATACGGACGGAAATATCTGGGGCGGCAATATCAACCGGGCGATAGATCTTTTCACGGCGCTGAAAGGGTCGAAAAAAAAATGGTATGGTTTCGGAGATCTCAAAGCACTGGAAGCGCCTTCGGGAGACAAACTAATTAAAGCGGCGAGGGAAAGCGGACTCCTTTCACTGTGGCTTGGGTGCGAAGAAAAATTTGCCGGAGCTTTTGAAAAGAAGAAGGTCGAAGCGATAAAGAAATTAAAAGATAGCGGTATCGATCCGATTCTCGCGGTTATCCTTGGAAAGCGAACCGATTCTCTGGATGATTTTGATCGAATAGTCGAACTTTCCGATAAGTTGGGCATAATGGTTCACCCTTTTCTCTTGGTCCCGTTTCCGGGGACCGAACTGTATGAAGAATATAAACCGTTCCTGCTGAAGGAAGGCCAATGGAAATACTACGACGGTGCACACGCGCTTTTCAGCCATCCGCAGATGAGCCCCGAACAAAGAGAAGAGAAATTCTTTTCCATAGTTTTTGAGCTGTTCACGCTGAAAAGGGTTTTCAGGCACTTGTTTGAAATCCCCCTGAATGTGTTTCCGGCCGGACATTTTGCCTTTTTGATGCG
>CAKKPR010000325.1:0-4136 GCA_919901705.1 Thermodesulfovibrionales bacterium
TGCCCCTGTTCCCTTGAAAAAGCAGATGCCTCCGGAAGTCTCTGCCAAGCCTGAACAGGCGCTTGAAGAATATTACACCTTGCAGATAAAAAAATTTCCCAAGATAGAACAGGCATCAAACGAGTTTAATGTATTGGCCCTGAAGCTGAAGGAAGACTACCTCAAAGACCTCAGGATAGAGAAGATAAAAGGACATTTCAGCGTAAGGCTCGGAAAATTCAGGGACTACTCCTCTGCAAAGGCCCTGCTTGCGCGTACAAGAAACGTAACACCCGGTGCAACTATTATTAAGAGCAAAAGGGCGAATGAACAGGTCATAAGCACATATGAAAAAACCTCTTTCCCCCTGATTATAGTTGAAAAATCCGGAACCTCCGCAGAGAAAACCGGCCAAAGCGAAAAAAATCAGAAGCCGACAGCTGAAAAACAAAATAATGAAGTTGTGCTGCTGTTAAAAGATGTTTCAAGCCAGTACGGCAAAGAGAACTACGGAAAAGCCGCTGAGCTTTTAAGGAAAGGGATTGAAAAGTGGCCTGATAATCCTGACCTTTATTCCTGGTACGGAGCGACCCTGATAAATATGCATTATCCTGAAACTGCCCTGCAACAGTACAAAAAGGCAGTTGAGATATCACCGGATGTGCCTGATTACCATGCCGGTGTCGGAATCAGCCTTGTTAACATCTATATGGACAGGGCCAAGGAGTCTATTGATGCCTTTAAGAAAGCGATAGAGCTCGACCCTGATAATGTATCCGGCCTTGAAGGCCTCGGTTTTGTTTACGCAAGCATAGGCAAAAAAGACCTGGCCCTGGAAATATACAACCGCCTTAAACCCCTTGACAAAGACGCAGCGTTCCGGCTCTCTCAGGCTATAACACAGGAAATCAATTGGGAAGCAAGATAAAGTTTACGGCATAATTACAAATTAGCAGGCCTGAAAGTCTCTAATAATGCAGTCTTTTGGGCGCTTCAGATTCAGGCAAACCATAGGGCAGATATGATATTATTAAACGGTATGAAAAAACTGGTATTTTTACTGGCATTTATCCTTATAATTCCCTTATCTGCCAATGCAGATACAAAGGAATACAACCTCGATAACGGCTTAAAGGTTCTCATTATCGAAGACCACAAGGCGCCGCTGGCGATATTCCAGATATGGTACAGGGTTGGTTCAAGGAATGAGCCTATGGGCAAGAGCGGGCTCAGCCATCTTCTGGAGCATATGATGTTTAAGGGAACGCCTAAATCAGGCTCAAAGGAATTCTCAAAGATAGTGCAGAAAAACGGCGGGGTTGACAATGGATTCACAACAAAAGATTACACGATGTATTACCAGTCGCTTGCATCAGACAGGATCGGCATCTCAATTGAGCTTGAGGCAGACAGGATGAAGAACCTTATAATAGACCCGAAAGAGGTTCTGGCAGAAAGAAGCGTTGTCATGGAAGAGCGGAGGATGAGATACGACGACGACCCGCAGAATTCTTTACATGAAGAGGTAATGGCTGCCACATACAAGTCTCATCCGTATCACTGGCCTGTGATAGGCTGGATGTCTGATATCGCTTCAATAGAGAGAAACGACCTTTACAACCATTACATGGCATATTATTCTCCTGATAATGCAGTTATTGTTGTCTCAGGTGATATTAAGGCGGATGAGATAATCCAAAAGATAAAAGCGGCATTCGGAAAGATTCCCGCTGACCCTGACAGACGGCCTGTCACTTCAAGAGAGGATGAACAAAAGGGGGAGCGAAGGGTAAGCCTGAAAAGAGAGGCAGAACTGCCTTATGTAATAGGCGCCTATCACACCCCGAGTTTTCCTGACAAGGACAGCTATGCCCTTGAGGTGCTGGGAACGGTTTTATCAGGCGGAAAGAGTTCAAGGGTTTATAAAGCAATAGTCCATGAAAAAAAACTTGCACTTTCCGCATATGCGGATTACAGCGGGCTCAGTAAAGACCCCTATCTCTTTATGTTTGGAGCAACGGCAGCTCCAGGCAAAGATATCAGGGATGTAGAAAATTCGCTTTACGAAGAAATAGAAAAAATTAAAAAAGAGCCTCCTGCAGAGAACGAGGTGCAAAAGGCAAAGAATCAAATTGAGGCATCTTTTATCATGGGACAGGATTCGATATATTTTCAGGCAGAGCTGGCAGGCATGTTCGAGATGATAGGAGGCTGGAAGCTGAAAGAGCAATATCTCGAAGGCATAAGAAAAGTAACGCCTCAGGATGTCAGCAGGGTTGCGAAAAAATATCTTGTTGAAAATAACAGGACAGTCGGGGTCTTAATACCGACAAAGCCGGAGGAGAGCAAGTGATGCGCAGGTTTCAGGTTTCAGTCCCAAGAATTTTGTTGATTGTATTATTTCTTTGCTCTATGCTCTTTGCTCTATGCCCTGATACTTATGCCCTTGATTCAAACAGAAAAATCCTTCCGAACGGCCTTACAGTGCTTTACTCTGAAAAACACAATATCCCGATTGTTATGGTAACAATGATTATAAAGGCAAGCCCGCTGGATGAGCCTAAGGAAAAGGCAGGCCTTGCAACCCTTGTTGCCGGGCTTCTCGATGAAGGGACAAAAAACAGAAAATCAACAGAGATAAGCGAGGAGATTGAGTTCATAGGCGCATCTCTCGGCTCATATGCCGGAAGTGATTACACGACTGTAACGCTTTCTGTCCTTAAGAAGGATATGGAAAAAGGTTTTGAACTTTTTTCCGACATAGCCCTGAATCCAATATTCCCGCAGGAAGAACTGGACAGGAAAAGGGATAGGATAAAAGGCTCTTTGAAGCAGCGCGAAGAAGAACCCTCTTTCCTTGCAGGCAGGGCATTCAGCAAAGAGGTATTCGGGGAGCATCCTTATGGAAGGCTTACTGAAGGTTCGGTAGAAACCCTTTCAGCAATAACAAGAGAAGACCTTACGAAATTTCATTCAAAATATTTTATCCCCAACAATGTAATACTCTCAATTGCCGGAGACCTGACTTCTGTTGAACTTGATTCATTGATTAAGAAATATCTTGCTTCCTGGAAGGCCGCTGCTGTGCCTGAGAAAAAGATTAATCCCATGCCTGAAGAAAGAACAAAAAAGGTTATAAAGATAGAAAAAGATATCACACAGGCAAATGTAATTATCGGCCATCTCGGAGTGAGCAGGGACAACCCGGACTACTATGCCATCTCTGTAATGAACTATATTCTGGGCGGTGGCGGCTTTTCTTCAAGGCTTATGCAGAAGATAAGGGATGAAATGGGGCTTGCATATGATGTGCACAGTTTTTTTGTGCCGAACAAGGAAAGAGGAGTATTTCAGGCAGGGGTCCAGACAAAGAACGAATCAGCAAATATGGCAATAGGAGAGATACTGAAGCAAATGGAAAAGATACGGCAAGAAAAAGTGTCAGACCAGGAACTCGCAGATGCAAAGGCATATCTTACAGGGAGTTTCCCCCGCAGGCTTGACACCAACAGAAAAATTGCGGATTTTCTTGCATCTGTCGAATTCTATAACCTCGGCCAGGATTATGCAGAAAAATATCCTTCCTATATAAATGCAGTTACAAAGGAGGATGTGCTGAGGATAGCCCAAAAATATCTCGACCCTGAAAATTTTATTCTTGTTGTCGTGGCAAACCAGAAAAAGGCCGGGCTGAAGTACTAAGAGTTTTATATGGCGCTTAAAGATATTATAGGACAGGAAAAGGCAATCAATATTCTGCTGGGCACCCTAAGCCAGAACAGGATTCCGTCTTCATATCTGTTTGCAGGAGAATCAGGGATAGGGAAAAAATTCACTGCAGTTAATTTTGCAAAGACCTTAAACTGCCTGAATAGTCAGCCATCAGACTGCTGCGATGAATGCCCTTCCTGCAAAAAGATTGACAGCCAGACACATCCTGATTTTATGATGGTAACACCTGAAAAATCAGAGATTCGCGTTGAAGAGGTAAGGGCGATAGAAGAGGCTCTTTCTTTTGCGCCTTATGAAGGCAAAAGAAAAGTTGTTATTGTTGATGAAGCTGAGGCAATGAACGCTTCTGCTGCGAATGCATTTCTTAAAACCCTTGAGGAACCTCCTCCTCAGAGCATTATAATACTGATAGCCTCAAGCCCTGA
>CAKKPR010000325.1:4236-5354 GCA_919901705.1 Thermodesulfovibrionales bacterium
ACGGTTTCACGGCTTTCGATGGGAAGGCCCGGCCTTGCAATCTCAAATGACCTTATTGAAGAAAGAGACTGGTTTATAAGACTATTCAAGGGAATGGTTCATGGAGAAAATAAAGAAACCTGGGGAGATAAGGAAGAGATTGAAAAGTGGTTTAACTATGCAATTACGGTCTTAAGAGATACGGCTGTGTTTAAGATAACGGGACAGGAGAATATGCTTATAAACATAGACCTCAAAGACAGCATAGCCGGCATGAGCAAAACCATAGAGTTAAAGGATATAATAGAAAGTTACATAAAATTAACCTTTTTGAAGGGGTATCTCAGATTTAATCTGAATAAGGCGATTACATGGAATTACACAGGGTTTATTTTAAGAAAATTTATCGGATTCGTCTCGCCCCAGGCGAGTCGCTGAGGCGGAAGAGAGGGATAAAGAATGCCTGATATTGTCGGCATAAGATTTAAAAGCTGCGGCAAGATATATGATTTTGAAGTTAATGGTTCAGGAGAAGAGTTTAAAAGGGGCGAATGCGTAATAGTTGAGTCAGACCTGGGGCTGAGCATTGGGAGTGTAGTTACAGGAAGGCATACAGTTGAAAACCCCGGCAAAGAACTCCGGAGGGTGCTCAGAAAAGCAACAGAGGAAGATTTTAAGCGGAAGCAGGATAATGAGAGCTTCGAAAACGAGGCAAGAGACTATTGCCTTGAGAGGATACTGGCAAGGGGCCTTCCCATGAAGCTGGTTTCCACAGAGGCTACCCTTGATAAGAAGAGAATCATCTTTTATTTCACAGCAGATGGAAGAATAGATTTCAGGGAGATTGTAAAAGACCTTGCCGCAAAATTCAAAACCAGGATTGAGATGAGGCAGATTGGCGTCAGGGATGAGGCTAAAATAATCGGCGGTTTTGGCATGTGCGGCAGGGAGCTTTGCTGTAAAACATTTCTTACGTCATTTGAACCCATATCCATCAAAATGGCAAAGCAGCAGGAACTCGTGCTGAATATGAGCAAGCTGTCGGGCATATGCGGAAGGCTTATGTGCTGTCTGGGCTATGAGGTAGCTGCTGAATCAGATGAAGAAACAAGTCAAACACCCTCCAGTGAGGATATAGC
>CAKKPR010000326.1 GCA_919901705.1 Thermodesulfovibrionales bacterium
CCCTTCTTATAAGGTCATTCTGCCTCACGTCTTTAGGCACAGGGATAAAAACAATATCTTCATTGCGGGCTGAATCAACAACTGCGCCCTTAGTATCTTTGATTGAATCTATATCAAAGAGTTTCTCTTCAAGCCCAGGTGTAAGGTATTCAACTTTGTCACCTGCATCTACCCTGTTCCTTAATCCAACCTTTGCAAAGCCGTTATTTACCTCAAGAATAACTCCTACAAGCTCATGACTCATCCTGTAACTTTCTCCGTCAAAATTATAATCAGCGTCAGGCTGTTTTCCAAAGAACATCCCTGTTGTGTATCCCCTGCTTGAAAACATTGAAAGCTCTTTGAGCCATCTTTGATTTACCTTATATTCCTTTTTATCACCAAGGGAATCTATTGCCTCGCGATAAGTTTTCACAACACCTGCAACGTAGTTTATCCCTTTCATCCTGCCTTCTATCTTAAAGCTGTCTATGCCGGCATCAACTAACACAGGAAGATGCTCTATCATGCAGAGGTCCTTTGAGCTCATAAGATATGTTCCCCTGTCATCCTCAAAAACCGGGAAGTATTCTCCCTGCCTTTTTTCTTCCATTAATGTATAGTTCCACCTGCAGGAATTTGTGCACTCACCTGTGTTTCCGCTTCTTTGCGCAAGGAAACTGCTTATGTAACACCTTCCTGAATAGGATATGCATATCGAGCCGTGGACAAACACTTCAAGTTCAATCTTTGTTTTTTTGCGTATCTCTTTTATCTCATCTACTGAAAGCTCTCTTGCAAGAACAAGCCTTTTTGCGCCAAGCCCTTCCCAGAACTTGGCTGATTCTGCGTTTGTTATATTTGCCTGTGTGCTTATGTGGATATTTATTTCAGGCGCTTTTTTTCTGAACATGGCAAATATGCCTGGGTCAGAAAGAATGACGGCATCAGGCCTGATATTTTTAAGAAGTTCTAAATGTTTCTCAATATCTGAAAGGTCTTTATTATGGGGGAAAATATTGACTGTAACGTATACCTTTTTATCATGCTTATGGCTATAATTAACAGCTTCTCTTAATTCTTCAGGATTAAAATTTCCTGCCTTTCCCCGCAGGCTGAACCTTGAATCTCCAAGATATACAGCATCAGCTCCGTAATGGATTGCGGTCTTTAATTTTTCAAAGTCTCCGGCTGGCGCCAGCAATTCTGGTTTTTTCATA
>CAKKPR010000327.1 GCA_919901705.1 Thermodesulfovibrionales bacterium
CCTGTGTTATTCTGAGAAACCATGGAAAAGTATCTTGATGTAACAAAGAGCGTCATCATCTCCTCTCCTGCCGGTTCCGGGAAAACAGAAAAACTTGCAAGAAGATATATAAACCTTCTTCTTGCCGGTAACGAGATAGAAAAAATCCTCTGCATCACCTTCACGGAAAAAGCAGCGGCAGAGATGAAAGAAAGGATACTTAATATCATAGAGAAAGAAAACCCTGATTTATTCCTGGGCATTAAGGAAAAAATGCCTTTGATGCGCATATCAACGGTCCATGCCTTCTGCCTTAAATTACTTAAACGCTTCTCAATAGAGCTGGGCATAGACCCGTCTTCTGATATTATGGATGAATTTGAGGCATCGCTCCTCTGGTCAGAGTCTGTTTATGAATGCCTGATGGAGGAAAAAGATAAACCTGCCCTCTTTTTTGACATGATGAAAGACAAAGGGATTAAAGGATGGGATAAGCTCTATACAATTCTTAATAACCTTTATTACAAAAGACCAATTTCCGACCTGTTGTTAAAAACAGACTACCATTCAGAGGGGGAGGAAGAAAGCAGAATCCTTGAGTTATATTCAAAATGCCTTTCCCTGTACTCGGATAAAAAGGTCGAAAGGCACCTGCTGGATTTCAATGACCTCGAAATTCTTACTTATGACGCCCTTATTAAAAATTCTGAATGGCAGAACATCCTTTATGCATTTGACGAGCACACCGACCATATACTTGTGGATGAGTTTCAGGACACAAGCTCCATGCAGTGGAAGATTATAGATAAGCTCACGGAGGAATGGCGTTCCGGCCTTGGCGCAAAAAGGGATTCAGGGAAGGCGCCGACCATATTTCTTGTCGGGGACGATAAACAGTCCATTTATCTCTTCAGAGGGGCGAATGCAGGTGTATTTCAGGAGGCCAAGGAAAGGCTTTCCGAATGGATGGGAAATGAATTCTGCTTTGAAGAGGCAAAAGAAAACTTCAGGAGCCTTCCTGCAATCATAAATTTCACAAATAGCCTCTTCGAAAAGCTAATGCCCCCTTCCCTGCACGCAGGTCGGTACGACTCGTTCTCCTCGGCGAACCCGCCTGAGTGCGGGCAACCGAGCTGGAAGACAAGATATGCGCCTTTCGAAGCCACACGGCACGGAGAAGGCCGGGTAGAACTTATAGCAGTTGAAGCAGAAGCAAACACTAAAAAGAGCCGAGCAAAAGAGGCGTCTGCCCTCGCAAAAAGAATATCCTCGCTCGCCGGCGCTTACGAAATATTCGATGGGGAGGGGAAAAAGCCATGTGCTTATGGAGATATGGCAATACTCCTGAGAAAAAGAACCCACCTCTGCTTATTTGAAAATGCGCTGAGAAAAGAACAAATACCTTTTATCGTGGTAAAAGGTATCGGCTTTTACGATGAGCCTGAGGTCGCTGCATTAAGAGAACTCCTTTCTTTGATTATTGACCCGTCGGATGACTACAGCCTGTTCTGCGTTCTCAGAAGCCCTATATTCGGAATTGATTATGAAACCTTGCTGGGCCTGATTAACAGGGGTGAGCAGCCGCTCATTAAAAAACTTCGGGATGATCTCACCCTGTCCTATATTTTCAAGGCGCTGACAGGTCGGTACGACTCGCAACCGAGCTGGATAGAGCGTTCAAGGAGCGTGTCTCTTGCAATACTGCTTGAAGATGTACTCTCTGAAACAGGAGGCTGGAAACATTATTGGGAAAAACAAAGGCATGCAAACATTAAAAAATTCATAAAACTCATTGAATCTTATGAAGCAGCAGGATTTTCAGGCCTTGAGATAAGAGAGAAGCTCATTAAGGCAAGGGCCGGTGATGAGCCAAAAGCAAATATCAGCACAGAAGGGATGAATGCCGTAAAGATAATGACTGTTCATGCCGCAAAAGGCCTTCAGTTCCCGATGGTCTTTCTTCCCTCACTTGACGAGGCCCATTCTCCCAGAAGCAACTCAATTGTTATTGATGAAGAAGAAAGCAGGATTTCCATTGCATACGAAGAAGATTCGTTGAAAAGAAAAAAGATACCTGTTTTTGCAAGAAGAAAAGAAAAAGAATCTGAAGAAGAAAAGCGGCTTTTCTATGTTGCAGTTACAAGGGCGAGGGACTTTTTATGCATGCTCGGCGCATTGGATAAGGAAAAACAACCCAATGGAAGATTTCAATACCTGACAGACAGTTTTGAAATCCTGACAAAAGGAAAGACAGATAAAAAGACCGGCCTTTTCGAGATACTCACAGAACCGGATATAGAAAGGCTTTATTCTGCAACCCGGTCTTCAGCCTTCAGACTTCAGCCTTTAAAACCACAAACACCGGTATTTATACATACAGAGCCTATATCATCTGAACCCGCTATTAAGTGGAGGGATGTTACAGAAGATACGGATATCCGCATAAAACACGGCGAAGACTGGGTATTGCTCGGAATAATTTTTCATAAATTGTTTGAAGAGCTCTCAAAAGGAATAATGACAAAAGACAGGATACAGGAACGGACCTTATTCCTTTTAAAAAATGAGGCTTTTTCCGAAGAAGATATCCAGAGGCTCAGCAGTATTATTTTAAAAGATTTTCAGGAGCTTGAGACAAGCGGTTATCTGGATAGAATAATACTCCCGCGTAAAAATTCATTCACGGAGATGCCGTTCATTCTGCAGAAAGGCAGCACTGTTTTCAGGGGAAGAGTTGACAGGATAATTGTTGAGGCTGACACTGCTGTTATTTACGACTACAAGACCTATCCTGTTAAAGACAGCGAACTGCCTGAACTTACTGAAAAATATAAATTCCAGATGGAGATTTATAAAGAGGCCGTCGGCAATATCATGTCTCTTAAAACAAAAAGTTATTTGTTATTTACGCACAGACCGATGATTTTAGAGATTTAGAACCGTTGTTAATGCTCAGCCGCATTCGGGATTTGTGCTGAGTCTCAGTTTTTGAATCCCGTTTTCATAGAACTCGTCCTCGTATTTTTGTATGAAGGGCTCCTCTTTTTCAAACCGTTCAGACATTTCCATCGCTGCCACAACGTCTTTCCCATAGTGTTCGACAAAATCTCTCATGGCAAGGCTATGAATCAGTTCGTCCCAAAAGTTCTCATCGTCGTACTCGTCGATGTAGGTATCGAGTTTTTCCTCGAAGGCCGTTGTCGGATATATTGTCCCACGCTCGCTCTGATCTAACAAATCCTCCATTCCGAAATCCTTTGCAAAGGAATAGATATATTGTTCGACCTTCTCGATTTCCAGGTCTATTTCGTCTCCGGTCTTGCAGGAGTTTGCCATCCAATCTCCGAGGTAGACCAGTTTAATAAGCGCCTCATACTGTTTCTTCGTGAAAAATATCTTCATCTTCAGCTCCTCTCAATATTTCATAGTGCTCTCCGCTGTCCCGTCCCATGTGGTGCTTGATGGATTCACAAAATTCAGATCTGACCTCGCGCCCAGTCCTATGATGTTCTGATTTTTTTGTCCATCAAAAGTGTATACCTGCTTATTCTTAGCAAGGAGTTCTTTGCAAAAGCCTTCCGTCACTATGCTACCGGCAATATGCCTGATTTCCTTATATCCTGGTCTTCGGTAAGGATAGTAACAGTAACGGCCTCACTTGCGGAATTCTTGTATATCAACCCGGTTGCTACAATTAGGGCATCGTGTATATTCAATCCGCCCGGCATATTGTCAATAACTGCTTCATCAACGGGATAGACAATACAATTATCACTTTCGCTGAGATAATCAAGCACAGAATTGAAGTTGATTTTAATTCGCATTATGGCAATTAAATGTTTAATTTCAGCAAGCACAATTGTGGAGAATACCAATGTATTTTTCTCATTGAGAAGGATTCGTTTGTACTTCGAACTTAATCTTTTATTGCTGTCAAGAAACCAGATGAGGATATGGGTATCAACAACATAAATCATAAATCGCCCTTAAGAGCATATTCATATTCCCTTATCTTTTCAAGTGTCAAATCCATCTTGCCTTCAAAAATGCCGTATAAATCAGCAAATTTCTTGTGAGCCTTGGGCTTGGTTATCTTTGCTTTCAGAACCTTCAACTGCTGCTCTATGCTTTCTATTTGAAGCTTTAAAAGTGTATCCTGCATTGCTACACCTCCTGATATTTTGATTTTATTTTACTGCCCTTTTCAGATAATATCAATCTTTCTCTTCCCACACTTCTGTAATTATCCACTCAATGCGGCTTTGCGCTTTCCGCCGCAAAAGCCGCACGCTTTTTAAATATCAATATTGGTGTCTGACCCCGCACATGCTCAAAGCGCTATCTGCATCCACTATCTCCGCTAAGCCCCGGTCTGACAATAAGTGTCTCTTTGTTAGCGCCGAACGATTTCCCAGTGGTAGTGAATTGGGTGAATTGGGGTCAGGTCTTTAATTTTGACATTTCTTAAGGGTCAATTTGTGGGGTCAGGCACCATAATTGACTCTTCCATATTGACATACTCATTCCTCTTCCAACTTCCCGCTCAATCCCTTTGCATCTTTCTCTTCCAGTTTCAGTTTAGGAGCAGTGCTTTTTACACGTTTTTCGACCTGCTTGATATGTTCAGCAGGCGGAAGCTGTTCAGGCAGTGTGCCGCCTATACGTTTGATTGCCTCCCTAACTTCTTTGCCAACACTTTCATGAGTCCTGATTGCTGTTTGCTGATCTTTTACCTTCTCTTTTGCTAATTTGTCCCGCGTCTGCGTCATACGAAACTGGTTCGCCGCTAACTCTGTAGTATCCATGCGGTCCATGAGATTTTCTTTTTCAGGTATTATCTTCTGTTTCTTTATCGCATCCCTGCCAAGCCCTCCATACATGCCTTTATATCCGGCATCATGAAAAACCCCGAACATCCTGTCATGCACTCCCGCATCACGCGCCGCGCCTGACAATGCCTTGAATTCTTCGGCTGTCTGCTTACGGAGTTCCAAACGCTCTATATCAGCAGCGATTACATCGGTGATTTCCTGCCTGCGGGCTTGAATAGCAAAATACTTCTGAGCATTAGCAATTTCCGGTTTTCGTGGATCACCATTCTGAGCAATCAAATAACAGGCGAATCGGGACAGATGATAGTCAGTCACCTCCCTGCTCCCACCTTTGCCAATATCGATCATTTTGCCGACGCCGGCAAAATGATAGGAAGGCTCATTTCCTGATTGTTTGCAAGAGATTAGAGCCCTTTTAATTGCATCTTCAAATCGCCTCCATTGCGTATATCCTAAGAGAGGCTGAATTTCCCGCGCGCTCCAATATTCCGCTCCATATTCATTTATTTTCTTCTGGTCTTCAAAAGACTTGCTTCCAATTGTTATCAAATCTTTCTTTGCCATAACACCTCCAGAAATTCCCCTAAAATATAATTGTTTTAAGCAATATTTGCAATAGCGGATTGGGAAGGACGGGGAAGGCACAAAGGCTCAAGGGCAGAGAACGTATTTTTAGAGTTAGCGCCAAGCTTTCTTATTTTATCTCCAGCATCCTGTCCAGCGCTCTTTTTGCAGGTACCCTGATATGCTCAGGCACTTTAATAATATAATTATCTTCCCTTAATGCCCTGAGAACACTCTTAAGGGTTGTCTTTTTCATATTCGGGCATATCATGTCTTTTCTCAGAGGATAAAAAACCTTTTCAGGATTTTCTTTCCTCAGTCTGTACAGCAGCCCTATTTCTGTGCCTGCAACAAATTCTTTTTCCGAAGACGCCTTCGCATATCTGAGCATTCCTGACGTACTCGTAACATGATCCACCATCTCAAGGACGTCCAGCCTGCATTCAGGATGCGCCATCACAACAGCCCCGGGGTGTTCTGCCCTCGCCTTTTTAATGTCTTCAGGCGTTACCCTCTCATGTACGTGACAGAAGCCATCCCATGCAATCACCTGTTTTTTTGTATTCCTTGCTGCCCACATAGCGAGATTTTTATCAGGTATGCATATGACTTTTTCATCCGGCAATGATTCTATAACCTTCACAACATTTGCAGATGTGCAGCATATATCGCTCTCTGCCTTTATATCCGCGGTTGTATTGACATACGCAACCACAGGCACGCCTGGATTCTGCGCCCTGATATCACGGAGTGTGAATTCAGGGGGATAAACATAAGAAGGCGGATTGTTAAAACCAGGGAAGCTTTTTCTTACCGGCCTGGGCAAATCTACCTTTATCATATCTGCCATGGGGCAGCCCGCGCCAATCTCTGTAAGGAGCACTGTCTTTTCAGGTGAAAGGATCGATGCGCTTTCCGCCATAAAATGAACTCCGGCAAATACAATAATATCGCATTTAATCGTTGCTGCCGTCCTTGAAAGCTCCAGGGAATCTCCCACAAAATCAGCAATATCCTGAACTTCGTCCCTCTGATAGTTGTGAGACAGGATTATCGCGCGCTTTTCTTCCTTTAACTTCAGAATTTCTTCCCGAAGACTGAGATTTTCTGAGGACATCTAGAACCTGAGGGTATTTGTCTTGGAGAGAGGAAAGTTTGTGAAGAGGATTGTGCCATCCTCCATTATTATCTTGTAAATAGGTTCTGCCTTTTTAATCTTGTTTGAACCTGAACCGGAATAGTCAGCCTTGCCGTTATAAAGCGCAAGCACTTTTTTTACATATTGTTTTGTCTCTGATATCGGAGGCACGCATCCGTATTTCTCAACTGTTGTCGGCCCTGCGTTATACGCTGCAAGTGCAAGAGTAAGATTGCCATTGAATCTCTCGATAAGGTATCTCAGATATCTTGTGCCGCCGTCTATGTTCTCTTCAGGATCATAGGGGTTCCTGACCCGAAGGTCGCTTGCAGTTGCCGGCATTAACTGCATAAGTCCCATTGCGCCTTTTTTTGAGACAGCATATGGATTGCCATTTGATTCAGCCCTTATAACTGCAGTAACAAGCGATGGGTCTACATCATGTTCTTTTGCCTTCTTGTTTATAATTGGATGGTAGCTATCTTTGTTTTTTTTAGAATACACGGGGGTTTCTGCCTTAGCGTATGCTACGGTTTTTTTGCTGCTTTGTTCTCTTATTATCTTTTCATTTTTTTTACCGGCTGGCGCATCTGTATAAAGCACAACACCGTCTTCCCCTACATACTTGTATATATCCGCTTCAGCAAAACCCCAAAGCAGCAATAATATCATTGATGCCCTTAAGCTCATCATCATGGTCAAATATTACCATTTAAACCGGCTACTGTCAATCTTTTGCAGGCTTAAACACCACCACTGCCAATGGCGGCAATGTTATGTTTATCGAATATGGCCTTCCATGCCATTGTACCTCCTCTGCTAAAACACCGCCTGAGTTTCCGATATTGCTGCCCCAGTATTCTGAAGAATCGCTGTTTAAAACTTCTTTGTAAAAGCCTGGTTCCGGCACGCCTATCCTGTAGTCAGATCTCGGCTCAGGCGTGAAATTACACACAAACACAAGAAAATCGTCAGTCTTCTTTGCTTTCCTCAAGAATGCTATTATGCTCTGCTCTGTATCGCGAAAATCTATCCACTCAAACCCCCAATAATTAAAGTCAACCTCAAACAATGACGGCTCTGATTTATAAATTCTGTTCAGGTCCGTAACAAATCTCCTGAGTTTCTGATGCGGCTCGTACTGGAGCAGGTGCCAGTCAATACTGTGTTCATGTTTCCATTCATCCCACTGTCCTATCTCATCTCCCATAAAAAGAAGTTTTTTGCCGGGATGCCCATACATAAAGCCGTATAAAAGCCTCATGTTAGCGAATTTCTGCCATATGTCACCCGGCATCTTGCCGAGCATGGAACCTTTGCCGTGCACAACTTCATCATGTGAAAGCACGAGCATAAAATTTTCCGTAAAGGCGTAAAGGAGGCTGAATGTCAGATTGTTATGATGATATTTTCTATGGACAGGCTCTTTCGAAAAATATTCGAGCACGTCATGCATCCATCCCATGTTCCATTTGAGGCTGAAACCAAGGCCTCCGAGATATACCGGCCTTGATACGCCCGGCCATGCTGTTGATTCTTCTGCAATCGTAAGTACCCCGGCGTGTTGTTGATGGACAATCTCATTAAATTTTTTAAGAAAATCAATTGCCTCAAGGTTTTCCCTGCCTCCGAAAATATTCGGAATCCATTCGCCCTCTTCTCTTGAATAATCAAGATATATCATTGAGGCAACAGCGTCAACCCTTAAACCGTCAAGATGATATTTTTCCAGCCAGAAAAGCGCATTTGAGATTAAGAAATTTCTTACCTCATTTCTTCCATAATTAAAAATAAGCGTGCCCCAGTCCTTATGTTCACCCTTTCTCGGATCTGCATGTTCATATAACGCTGTCCCGTCAAAATACCCAAGCCCATGAGCGTCCCTCGGGAAATGCGCAGGCACCCAGTCGAGGATAACACCGATATTGTCCTGATGGCATTTATCCACAAAATACATGAAATCACCCGGGGTCCCGTATCTGTTTGTCGGAGCAAAATATCCGATTGTCTGATATCCCCATGATGCATCAAGGGGATGTTCTGTTATAGGGAGAAGTTCTATGTGTGTATAGCCCATTTCCTTTACATAAGGAATCAATTTTTCAGCCAGTTCCTTATATGTCATAAAACGATTTTCCTCTTCAGGCATGCGCATCCATGAACTCAGATGCACCTCATAAACCGAAACCGGTGACTCGTTCCAGTTCTTTTTTGAACGCATATCAAGCCACTCATCGTCTTTCCATTGATATTTATTTATGTTATAGACAATAGAGGCGCTCTTGGGCCTGACCTCAAAATAAAAGGCATAGGGATCCGCCTTCAGAAAAATATCGCCGGACTGAGCTTTTATCTCAAATTTATAAATCTTCCCTTCATCAAGTCCTGGGATAAATAACTCCCATATGCCTGACGAGCCCAGCACGCGCATCTGATGCCTTCTGCCGTCCCAATTATTAAAATCACCAACAATACTTACCCTTTTTGCATTAGGAGCCCAGACAGCAAAATGAACACCCTTTATTCCATTAATCTCCGTGATATGGCTGCCCAGCTTTTCATATTTCTTGTAATGACTTCCCTCTCCTATCAGATAAAGGTCAAAGTCGGAAAGCACAGGCCAGAATGAATAAGGGTCGTAAAATTCAAATATGTGTTCATTGGATGCCTTTAGCCTCAGCTTATATCTGAATAATTCTTTCCTGTCATCAAAGTTCTTTTCAAAAAAACCTGCCTTGTTGGTCTTTTCCATTTTATAAGTCTTGTTGTCGCTAATATCAACGACCCATGCTTCATCTGCATCCGGCAAAAATGCACGCACAGCAATCGCCTTCTTCTTGCCCGATTCAATTTCATGCATCCCCAAAACCAAAAACGGGTCCCAGTGTTCTGCCCTGGTAATAAGTTTTATGTGTTCTTTAAGTGTCATTTTAAATTAAATCTCCCTTTCAATTTCTCAACATCAGGGCTTATGTCATCTCTTCATCAACGTGTCCTTGCTACGGGCATTTTCGTTCTCTCTGCGGCCAGCACTGCCGACTGAAGGAGAACGGGTGTCTGATCACGGTTAAACTCCAGAGAAGCTTTCTCCGATACCTTGGTACTGACATACTGGTATAGTGATCCCAGATTGACCACCCCTTGTTTTTCAATGTCCGCATCCCCTCTGATCCCCCGCAAAAGATAATACGTAAATAAACCATGATGAACTTTGTCATAATCGGAACTGATCTGGCTGCCAGTTGAAGCCGCAATAACAGCCACTTTCCCCACTGACAGAGATTGCTCCTCAACCGACATCACGAGCGGTCTTGCCCCTTCGCTGGCTACACTTCTACCTTTCGCCCCTGAAAAACAGCTGTCAAGCATGACAACAATTTCCCTGTTGGGAAGCTTGTTCAGTGCATCATACATGCGGCTCAATGGATATAGCTTGGATGGAAAATCCGGATTCCCGTCAAAGGGAACGATATAGGCATCCTTGCCTTGTGGATCAGGCGCACCATGACCAGCATAATAAACAAAAACCCTGGAATTCTTTGATACCCTCCGAGGCAGCCAATCCTCTATGTACGCCTCCAGATCACTTTTTGTAACCTTGTCATTCGTCAACACCATGATATTGGATCGGGGAATTCCGGATAAATGCTCAAGATATTTCGCCATGACTTCCGCATCTCTGGACGCGTATTTCACTTCGGGAATGCTTTTTTCCCGATAGGTGCTGATACCAAACAGCAGAGCAAAATCCTCTTTCTTTTCAAAACCTCTTATTCTTGAGGGAATATCATCCACATCCACTTCAGAAACCACTTCAATGACTTCCTTTACCTCGGCAGTTCTCATTGCCACCTGAAGGACCCTGCGCTCCGAGGGTGAAAAACCCCTGCCTTCCCTGATTTCAATACGAAGTGTGGCAGATTCCGATGCGATATGTTCAGGCAGGATACCTTTAAAAACAGCCACCTTTTTTTCTCCCGTTTGCAGGTCGCCGATTGACTTGGAAGTGCCGAGGGTATGGATGAGGGTAGGATGTCCCGACAAAACAACATGCACATCTCTGGCGAGTCCTTCGCCTTTGTTTTCAATTTCTACTTGAAGCGATACTTCCTCGCCGCCGTCCAATACACGATTGTTATTCTGATCCTTCAGCGAGGCAAAAAAAATCATTTTAGGAACTGCGGATATTACCTCCACTTTTTCCCTGACGGTACCCGGCTTGACTGCAATTTTTAAGATCTTTGCCTCGGCAGGAGAGAATCCCCGCTTTTCCTGAACATTTATTCGGAGGTTCCCTGCATCCGCCGCGATCTGTAAGGGCAGCTTGGCTTTAAATTCGGCTGTTCTCTTTTCTCCCGCCTTGATATCTCCGAGGGTACGTTTTTCTCCCAGATAGCTGATAATGTCATCATGACCGGAAAGGAGCACCTGAACATCATTTGCCGGTCCTTCCCCGCGGTTTTCCACCTCCACCCGCAGAGAAACCTCCTTGCCACCCTCAAGGATGCCGTCGCCCGAGCTGTCGCGGAAAACTGCATTGAACGCTAGAAATGGCGGAAGGACGGCAGCCGGTTTCTTATCTTTTTCCTCTGGAACAGTACCCTCGTCAACCTCAGTAGTTTCAATATCGTCAGGCGCTATCCGGCCCATGGTAACCTGGATGTAACCGCTACCGCCGCCGATAGATAAGGGACCCGCCCCACTCATTGCATAAGATCCAGCTATAATCATCCGATCAAAATCAATATAGTCTATAAGCCATTCACTATGCCAAATACCTGTCCCAACCACCATCCATGAGGCCAAATGCGTACTCTCAAGCCTGACCTCCCTGGCTGACTTTATCGACAATATCCCCTCCGCCGGAACAACTAAGACAGGCGTGAGATTCCAATTAAAGCGCATGGAAACATTAAGCTTGATTTCCATATTTTCGCGGTCTATGTAAAGGATATCGTTAAATTTTATGGATTTAATCGTTGAGACTCCGGGCATAGGCCCGCCCTGGGTGTAAAACGAAAAACCCTTGTCTAAGTAGGAATCTTTTTCGGAGACATTCAATATCTTGCCGGGCGAGGTCTCATATATCGGAAAGCTCTTACCAAGATTTTTCTTGATGAGCTTGTACATTTTTACAAGAATTTCCTGTTTCGGACTTTCCTCTTTGATTGTATCGCACGTATTTTTTTCGCAATACCTGAC
>CAKKPR010000328.1:0-5674 GCA_919901705.1 Thermodesulfovibrionales bacterium
TATTTTTTAAGTTTGAGAGCTTCCCTTGCCTTATCAATATAATCAAGGGCCATTTCAAGTATTTTTTCCGGATCCGGTTCGAAATGTAAGGCGCCTTTAAATCTTTCAAACCATACTTCGGTCATTATCCTTGTAACCTCTGCGCTTGCCCCTACAGGTGATTCGCCGCCGAATATTACAGGGACGCCTGACGCTGCAAAATAGCATCCTATTGCAATCGCCTTCTCGGTTATCCATTCAGGGGCAATACCGACAGCAGGCATGCCGCCTATCTCATCAGAAAGCCCGCCTTCTGCCGCCATTGCAGTGGCAATGGTAAGAATCCTTGTGTTATCAACACAGGAGCCGAGATGGAGTATCGGCGGAATGCCAATCGCCTCGCACACCTCTCTCAGTCCGGGGCCTGCATTTTCGAGCGCCATCTCAGGGGTTAAAAATCCTGCTGTGCCGCATGACGCTGAACTGCAGCCGGTAGATAAAACAAGGACATCATTTTTAATCAATTCCAGCGCCAGAAATTTGTGTACGCCCGTGGAAGGGAATCTCGGGTTATCGCATCCTGCCAGTCCTACCGCCCCTCTGATTCTGCCGGCCATAATAGCATCGTTCAACGGCCTGAACGACGCCCTCCATTTCCCGCCCTGCATGTACTCTATATATTCCTGTGAGAAGCCCGCAATAACAGGATACTTTTTCGTAATATGGCTCCCCCTTTTTTTCCTGTTTGGGAAGTTATCAATCGCAATCCTTACTATCCCCCTCGCTACGTCTTTTGCCCTGTGCTCATCAAAGGGCACATGCTGCGCTCCTGGTATCCTTACTTTATCGGATGTTGTTAAGACTTTGGTATGGAATTTCTTGGAAAGCTCGGTAATGGCAGGCATTATGCACTGCACATCAACGACCATTGCATCCACAAGCCCTGTCATAATGCCAAGTTCCTGATTTGTAAAACCTCCTGCTGTCGGGATTCCGTGCCTCATCATGACTTCATTGGCAGTACAGCACATGCCGCCGAGGTTTATTCCCTTTGCGCCCTTTGTTTTGGCATAGGCCACCAGTTCAGGCTCGGATACCACATCCACTATCATCTCGGCCAATGACGGTTCATGGCCGTGAATGACCAGGTTGACCTCATCCTCCTTGAATATCCCTAAACTTGCCTCTGCCTTTACAGGCATTGGAGTTCCGAAAAGTATATCCGTTATCTCAGTGGAAATCATACTGCCGCCCCATCCATTTGAAAGGGCAGTCTTGAGGCCATGCGTCAATAGGGAGTCGGCATCAGCGTCCATTCCCATTGTAGTCCGGTCCAAACATTCTGCAATCTCCCTGTCAATGCCTCTTGGAACAATGCCCCACTTTTTCCATCTTTCCTGGGTCTTCTGGGGCGCCCTTTTTATAAAATTAACAGCGCCCCTCTGGCGTCCGAAATCCTCTATTAATTTCAGGGCTACATCCTTTGCCACATCATTTACAGGCCTTCCTTCAAACTCTATATTAAGATACCCTGCAACCCTGTACAGTTTTTTTACATCCTTTATCTGAAAATCCTTTGCCTCTCCTTCGGCAACTGCAAGCAGGGTAAAGGCCATATCCCTGCCGTGGTCTCCGTGACAGGCCGTGCCTGCTGCTATCATCCTGACAAGATTCCTTGCTGCAACAGTTGCAAGACTTGCTCCGCAGACTCCCTTTGCTTCTTCCTCAGCATTTTTCCCTACAAGCCTGCATGGCCCCATATGGCACACCTTGCAGCATGCGCCTGTTTCACCGATTGGACAGGGTTTAAGTTTTTCCGCCCTATCAAAACAGGTCTCAATTCCCTGGGATTTTCCCCACTCAATTATTTGTTCAGCTTCTTTATTTGCACTTTTTACTGCCTTTTCCATTTTATCCTCCAAAAATCCTACATTTACATTTTTGTCATTGCGAGCAAAGCGAAGCAATCTCTGTTGTTCATTTTTTAGATTGCTTCGTCGCTATTCGCTCCTCGCAATGACATCTTAAACCTTATTTTATTATAACATCGGTTCCATACCAAGCGCAGGATGTCCAACACTAGTAAGAAATTCAAGTAATTTTTCTGAATCCTCCGCAACTGTCTCATCAGCAATCTTGTCAAGAAGGTCCGGCACTCCTTCTTCAGCAGCACGTTTATCAAATTCTTCTTTCAGACTTTCCTTCAGGTTTTTTGTCATCCATACGATTCTCTTTATGCCGCCGTCCCCATGAAGGAATTTCTTGCTGACTATGAAGTTTCTTCCTATGCCCATAAATCCTGGGTTCTGAGTCCCTCCGCCAACACTTCCTGCCAGAGTTGAAAACTTCATTCCGGCAGGCGTCATGCCAGTATGGCCTCTCTGGACTATCATAATCCCGTTAGCCTCAGGGATTATAGCAACGATACATTCAAAGCAGCCGCATGATGTCATGGGATTTTCCATAATTGTATAAAGATTCAGTGTCTCGACTGCGCCGCCGGACGCCTTTTTCAGATAATCATCAATGCCGACATATCTTCCGAATCTTGCATCCAAAAGATCACCTTTTGCTATAGGCTGGTTTCCGCCTGTAGGATCTATCTCAAAGGCAACCTTTCCATCGAGCCAGTTGTAGGCCCCGCACAGACCAAGTCTTTCAGGGCTTATAACACATACATGGCTCGGTGCAAATGACTGACAGAGGAGACAGGAATAAAATGTATCAACTGCCTCATCAGTAAGATTTCCAAGCCTGTGGTCGCGCTCCTTATATGCCTTTCTTGCCTCTTCCTGTATAGCAAGGACATCTTTTTCATCCACATATATTGTAACCTGAACCTTGTCCACGATGGACTTAAACCTGTGGTGTGACATTGTGGCCTGAACTATACCTATGTGCTCCAGGGTCAATCCGTCTTTTTTTGCATTATTGCTTATCCTTATCCAGTTAAGGTCACGCTGTCCCATATGCCACAGCCCCTGGGCCTCATTGAGGTTATGGTGTATCTTTCTTTCTATTATAGACTCGAAATCCTTCTGCATCTTTCTTCCTGCAACATCAATAACAATGCCAAGCGGCATTTGCCCGCCTTTTTCGAATCTCTCTTGCCAGTTTTCACCGACAATAAGGACTTTATTATCCTCTATCTCATCAAGTTCCTTCATTCTTACCCATTCGAACGAAGGGGTCCTCTGTCCGCCAAACTCTATGAACATGTCTTCTTTTCTTATGCGCTCGCCCTCAAAGGCAGGTCCGTAAGCAACAGGGATAGGAGGCTTCTCCACGGTAATTTTTAATCCTCTGACCTCAATGGACCTCTGGACTATTTTGCTATGGTCTAACTCCTTGTCAACTTCTTCATAAATACATACGCCTGTTGGATGAATAACAGGGATATCTGTATCGGCAATAGCAGGGAATCCCATGTTTATTGCTCCTGCTCCTGTGGTCCATATAATGTCATCCAGAGGCCCGAGAACTATTGCAAAGGCAAAGACCCTGTCCTTCTGGTATTTAAGGTGCTCTTTATAATCACCGGGCTTTTTGCCTCCGAATATGAGTGATGCCCTTATTGCCCAGTCAGCGGCATAAAGTGTATGCTCTGTGTCGGGCCCCAGAGGAACAATCCTTGTATCCCATCCCAGTTCAACGCCCTTTCTTAAGAGCTGTTTTGTAACGCTGTTGCCATTAACATGTCCTGAAAGGAATGTCAGGATATTTTTTTCCTGAAGCTCTCTTATTATCTTGACTGCAGTGTCATCATCCGGCGCAGCTCCGATAATAGCGGCAAACCCAGGCATTGTCCCGTCAACAAGCTGGATACCGAGATTTCTCTGGATAGTATCTGTTATAAAACCGTTATAAACATAACCTGTCTCAGGGTCTTTGCAGGGCTCAAGGCCGTTAATGTAACGGACGGCAAGCAATATCTCTTCTGCAAAAAGTGTTGCCATTCCTGAATCAAGCGCTTCTCCAAGATAGGGCTTCCATAAATGCTCTTCCGGTTCTTCATGGAGTAATTCCTTTGCCATACTGAGAGCAACCTTCATATCCGCAAGTGTCTTTACAGGGAAGGCTGTCATTGCATATATCATCGGAAGATAAAAAGCAGTATCAGGGAATTCGAAAGCAAAGTCCTTGCCTTTTTCAGCAATGGCCTTTTCAAGCATTTCCTCAGCCTGTTTGACTAATTTATTGGCGCCTCTAATGGCAGCAGAGGCTATTAACTTAGACATTGTTACCTCCTCAAATTAAGTATATGATTCATGATTCACGATACACGATACATGATTTAATATGCGTTTTTTATCGTGCATCATGTATCTTGCATCGTGCATCCTACTTTTATGCTGCCCTGCCCTTTAAGAAAGCCGGCAAGCCATTGGCTTCTCTGGGGCCAACCGTTATTTTCCAGCCTTCGAGTTTTTCCTCGATAGACCCGCTTAATATCGCAACATATCCCGGGATTATCAATTCCCTGTGCTTCACTTCGTTTTCGATGCCGCTTTCCTTAATGAAAGCTGCTATCTTTGATGCCGTAAATTTACCCGCTGCCCATGCTGTTAATACGGATAATCCTTCGCAATCCATCACTGCAAGCCTGCTCGGGACCTTGCTGTTTTCTATCTCACCGGAAACAATAAAATATGTAAGGGAGAAGTTCGTTGTTATCATAAGCGGAGAGTCCTGATTAGGTTCTCCGAGTTTGTATATTTTCTGCTCCACCTGCATAGGAACCTGCGGGTCAGTATAGATATTCTGCCGCAAAGTAAACAGGGCAAGGTTTTTCCATTTCTCTATGCTGCTCAACACTATTATCGAGGCATATTTTGCAATACCTACTGCTGCAATAAGCGCCTCGTGGAGGCTGTCGTCCCTTTGCGCAAAATTAATAACAGGATAACCCAATGCCTTAAAGTTTTTCTTTATGGCAGCCCTTCTTATCAGGGTGTTATTTCCAATAATGTCCTTTGCCTTTTTTGCGCCTGAGTCTATGACCATATCTTCAACACCGAGTGATTTTATTTTTTCAGTTAATCCTGAAAGTTCATCAAGACTATTTGCTGTTACGCCGAGGATTGCCTTTTCTGCCTTTGCTATATTTGCCATTGCATCTGCATTTCCGGAATTGGCGCCAAATATAATGGGCCTTTTACCTGTAAAAATCTTTACTGCTGCCTCTGCAGATGAAGGATCTGTCGTGGAAAGTATTACAGGCACGTTCGGAGCCTTTGACGAAATAATTTTTGCAGCTGCCTCAAATTTCCCTTTGTCGCCAGAAGCATTTGTGAGCGCAATTGCATCTACTCTCAGTTTCTGTCCCACCCTGTCAAGTTCTGACGAGAGCACCTCTTCTATTTTCTTTATGATATCGGATTCTGAAAGTGTATCTTTTATCTCAACTGCCAGGACGCATGGGTTTACAAATTTCTTGTCATGCCTGAAAAGCACTGTCTCTTCGCCCATCTTAACAGCCTTATCGCCTGTGCCAAAGGTAATTGGCCTGACCGGAGGCGCTGATGCCTCTCCCAGTATTTTTCTTGCTTCTTCTGAAACATCAGGGCATAAATCGAGTGTTGCCTGTCTTTGCGCAAGTTTCATTGCAAAGGCAAGGCATGTAGGATGCCCGCATTTTTTGCAGTTTGTCTTAGGTAATAATTTAAATATCTCTACGCCTGATAAAGCCATCTCT
>CAKKPR010000328.1:5774-10570 GCA_919901705.1 Thermodesulfovibrionales bacterium
TGCTTCCCATGCAATGCCTCTTTCCTCTGCGTTGCCCCAGAGAGGCACCTCTGATTCAGGGGCTTGAGTCTCCTTTATCTTCCATACATACATGCCGACATCAGCAAGCATCGGCGGCTGCATTGTAAGGTCATTCTGTGTCAGCGCAGCGAGCCTTATCCTTTCCATAACTGAATATGTATATTCAAGCCCATAACCCAATGCGGAGCACATAGGGTCTGTTATAAGCCTTTCTTTATCAAAACCCATCTGTGTTATGAGGATGTTAAGCTGCTTTGAAAGGTTTATGTCAAGCTCTGACATGGCGATCAATTTGTGGTTATTTGCCATCGCAGCAGCAGCGATTGTCTTGTAATTGGCCTCCTGCGCCTTTCCTATTATGCAATTCTTGTCTTTTGAAGCCTCTGCGGCAGCTATAAGGACAGGGGCGTCTTTTTCAGCATTATTGCTGCCAAGAATTATTAAAGGCACATTTATCGCTGAAAGCACATCTTTTACTGTCTTTGCAGCATCTTCGGGAGAGCGGTTTTCCCTGTCAGGATGCGTACCGATAAGCCTGAGGGCTATCGCCTTTGCCTTTAATGTGTCCTGGCAGAATTTTGCCCATGTAACAGGGTCTCCTGACACACTGCTGTATGGTTTCTGAACATTTTCAGGCCAGTCTGCCGGAGGTATATCCTGTATCTCATACGCTATCAAAGGTTTGTTCGGGACCGTGCCCTCGAATGAGTTAAAGGGAAGAACATTTTCACCGCCAAAGCTAAGCGCATTTGCGCCTGTGCCTGCATTTACCTGATAAACCTTACCTGAATAAGTCTCCTTGGGAGCAACAAAAGCCATTTTAAAACCTCCTAAAAAAACAAATATAAGTCATATACGTCTTATATGACTTATTCTTTTTCTTTATCACGCTTTTTTTACATTTCCAGATACGAATGCGCATAAAGGGTTCTACCCATAATGACATCAATTGTTTTTGTTATCTCTGCCATTTTTTTAGCGTCATCAATCTTCTTCCCAGCAAGAACATCTTCAATCATCTTCTTCTCCTGCACGGCTTCCGCCATCTCATGAGCATCCGCAATGGCGGCAGTCAATCCGGCATCCATTAGCATTACAAAGTAGTGTTTGTTCAGAATCGGCCTCAGAGTCTTGGGACATCCATTGGATATATTGCTTAGCCCAACCACGGTCTTCATCGGCGGATCGTTGATTTCCTGGAACATCTTAATCGCCTTTATCACATGTCTTGCGTGGTCCTGAGAGGTTGCAATCTGAAGAACCAGAGGGTCGAGATAAATATCTTCGAGCGGCACGCCATATTCCATAGCCCTCGCCATTATCTCTGCTGCTATTCCGGCGCGCTCTTCTGCATCGGCAGGAAGGCCGCCCTTCCCCACTGTGAGCCCTATAACCTGCGCATTATATTTTGCTCCGAGTTCGAGGATTGGAAATCTCTCGGGGTCATTGGATGTTGAATTAATTAATGCTCTGCCCCACTGATTATTATGGACTTTTAATCCTGCCTCTATTGCATTTGCATTTGTTGTATCAAGGCATATTGGCAAAGGAACAACTTCCTGAATTGTTGTGACCATCCACTGCATCAAATCCTCTCCGCCGTCTTCTGCAGGTCCGATATTGGCGTCAATTATGCCGGAGCCTTCTTTCCACTGCCGGGTTGCAATCTCCTGTATAGGAGCCTTATCTTTTTTCATCATCGCCTCTCTTACCCTTTTGGCAATGATGCTTAATTTTTCCCCTATTATGAGCATCCTTTAACAACCTCCTTAAAGTAAATTAGAACTCTGTACCCATGACCAGCAAACTGGAGGGAAGGTTATTTTATCACAAAATATGGATGAGGTAAATAGATTTAAAGCGGTTTTTAAATTTTTAATTTTTATGAATCTATTAAATTTTTTATTTTCTTATCCCGGACAATGCATCACGGGCTCTTTCATTATGCGGATTTATTCTTAAAGCAAAATCAAAGGTCCTGCCTGCTTTCTCAACAAGGCCCCGCTTTGTATATACTATACCAAGCTCCGTGTAGTAATCATCATTAAAGGGTTCTATCTCAATCGCCTTTATTAATACGTCTTCCGCCTCCTTAAACATCGAAGTGTTTACAAGAGACATCGCAAGATAGAAATGATAAGATGCCTTATCAGGGCTGAGATTTACAGCCTCTCTGAATATATTCACAGATTCATTGTACTTACCGCTCATGAACAGTTCAGTGCCTCTTTTATATAATGCATCGGGACTGCTCGCTTCGCTGATAGCATTCAACATAACCTCTTTGCTGGTTTTGCTATAGTCAACGGGAAGCGCTGATTCCACGCTGTTCAGGGCATATAAGACCTTTAGCGTCTCTAGCTCATCTCCCTGAAGCCTTGTAAGGATATCCAGCACCCGATTTTTACCGTCTATCAAGTCTATAATCTTGCCCTCTATTCCATCAAACCTGAATTTTTTTAAAAGTTTATTTGAATCAGGAGACAGCGTAAGAACAGTAGTAAGCGGCAATGCATTCCTTATCTGCGGAAAACTGTCCATTTTTTTTATTCCTTTATATATGAGAGTAACGGTATCGCTGTCAAGTTTTACAGGTTCGTCTATCCTGAAAGGCGCTTCCTCAAAAAAGAAGTGTCCGTCTTCCCATTTAAAAATGCTGAGCACAATATCTTCTATCTGACTTTTTACAGCACTCTCGATCTCCTTCTGTGTAAGATAACCAAGCTCAACAAGGATAGAACCATGACGCTTGCCTGTTTTTTCAAGCAGCCGTATGGATTCGTAATACTGTATAACCTTGAGCTTTCCCTTTTTCAGGAGATGAACGCCAAGACATTCGTCCTCTCTGTTGGAAGTTGCAAAGATAATCTTTCCGTCTTTTATATAAATACGCTTTTCAGCCGGCCAGTTCTTAAGATAAACAGTTCCTGTCTTGCCGAAATTACTGATAGTCATAAGGACCTCAGGAAACCTGTAGTCCCTGAGCCGTTTGTATCTGCTGTCTAATGTCACTGTCATATCATGGGCCTCTCTGGTTTTATAGCATCGGCAATATTTATAAAATCTTTAAACCAATCTTATTGTATAAGCCAGCCCTTGTCAATCTTTTTTAATCAGATGTATAATGCTCTTTATGAAATCAGCATTAACAATAGCCGGCTCTGATCCCACAGGCGGGGCGGGACTTCAGGCTGACCTGAAGGTATTCAGGGCCTTCGGAGTTCACGGGCTTTCAGTAACTTCAGCGCTTACCGCACAGAATACCGAAGGCGTCAGCGCTATAATTCCTGTTGATAAAGGCTTTTTTATAGGCCAGATGGACGTGCTTTTAAGGGATATCAAACCGGATGCCTTAAAGACAGGGATGCTTTACAGTGCATGGGCTGTGGATGTGATAGCAGTCAGGATGGAGGACTATTCTTTAAAGAATCTTGTAGTGGACCCTGTCACTGTATCATCGTCCGGCGTGCCCCTTGTCGAACAGGAAACTCTGGAGGCCGTTAAGGAACAACTTTTCCCTCTGGCAAGCGTGATAACCCCGAACATATATGAGGCATCGGTACTTACGGGCATTAATGTAGAAAATATATCTGATATGGAAGAAGCTGCAAAAAGGTTAAAAGAAATGGGGCCTGCAGTTGTGATAATCACCGGCGGTCATCTGGAAGGCCTGGCGCTTGACTTATACTATGACGGCGAAGGTTTTCACAGGATAGAATCTGTCAAAAGCATGGGGGAATATCACGGAACCGGATGTGCTTTTTCCTCTGCAATAACTGCATCACTGGCGTCAGGACATTCGACTCTTGAATCAGCGAGAAAAGCAAAAGAATTTATTAATAATGCCATCAGAAAAGCGTATCATCTGGGAAAAGGCATGCGGCTTTTGAATCTGTAAGTGAAGATTTCTGAAAATTATTTTGTTTTATGTCAGGATTGTTTTTTAATTCCTGCACTGTCTATTCTGAAGATATCTTTCTGTTCTTCAATGATATCACCTACCAAAAGGTCTACAATATAATCCCTGAGCATCTTTAAATGCCTTGCAGTCAGGTCCTTAAATTCTATTGCCATCCCGGATACCACTTTAAAGACATCCGTATAAACATTCTTCTGATATATTACTACGCCTTTTAGCCGGATGGGTTTCCCGTCTTTGAGTTTTATTAAAACTTCCGCTTTTGCACCAATGGGCAGGGGCTTTACACTTCTGACAAAGATGCCTCCCTCCGACAGGCTTACAGCATAATAGTTGCGGGCTATTCTCTTGTGTGTTATGGAAACTCTTTTATCGAATGTGGTCCTTAAAAACCTTCTTTTGGTGTTTCTTGAAAAGGTTACACACTCCTGTATTATGCCGTGGAATTCGAGTATATTGACCGGCTTTAAAAGACAGCTAAAGTGGTCATGCTTTGCACATTCTTCAAATGCCTTCCTGTCTTTTTCTTTGTAAGTTATGAGTACGGGCACGTTTGATATGTGTTCAACAGCAGAAACAAGCGTCGGGGCCTTGATGCCGTTCTTCTCTTTAATTGCCGCATCAATAATTACAATATCAGGCTTTATTACCTTTAAAAGCGTCAGCGCCTCAGAGCCGTCTCTCGTAGGAACAACATTAAATCCGAGCCTGCTTAAAACCAGAGAAAAATACATTGCAAAGGCTTCGCTGTCGTCCACAATCAATACTGTCGGCTTATAACTCATCTTTTGTTTCCTTGCATATGTATTTTATTCTGTAACTTAAAGTTCTAAGCGCAAATTCAACCTGCCTTACT
>CAKKPR010000329.1 GCA_919901705.1 Thermodesulfovibrionales bacterium
GGTGCGGCCCAATTTGCCCCTTTATCAAATTTACACAAAATAGTTGACAGTACCATTGCCGGACAGCATGAATGCAAGTCATGACAACCCCCTAACCCCCTTTTTTTTCTCCTCAGCGAATCCGCCTGTGTGCGGAAAGGGGGAATTACCCACTTGAGATGAGAAAGAACCATAATATTCAATGAGCGAAGATGTTATGTCCTGCCTTCCATAAAATTTACGGCCATGAAGATATGATAGAATGATTTTAACGCGGGAGGTTCTTATTTCTATAAAAATAAAGAGAATGATATATGTAGTTATCATAGGTCTGGTTCTGGGTTATCTGTTCCTTGTCGGCTTTGTATATATAAGACAGGGAAGCATGCTTTATTATCCCTCAAGAGAAATTGAGGCGACCCCATGGAACATAGGGCTTGATTTTGAGGAAATATCCCTGAAGACAAAGGATGGCATTAATATCTCAGCATGGTATATCCCTGCTGAAAATGAGAGGGGTGTTGTGCTTTTCTGCCATGGCAATGCTGGCAATATCTCGCATCGTCTGGATTCCACACTCATATTCCATGACTTGAACATGAGTGTGCTCATATTTGATTACAGGGGTTACGGAAAAAGCGAGGGGTCTCCAACAGAGAACGGAACATATCTTGATGCGGAATCAGCATGGGACTATCTTGTTAACGTCAGACACGTTAAGCCTGAGAAGATTATATTGTTCGGCCGATCCCTTGGAAGTGCAATAGCAGCAGAGACAGCAATCAGGCGTAAGGCAGGAGCAATTATAATAGAATCTGGATTCACATCCATCCCTGACCTCGGAGCAAAGTTCTTCCCACAGCTGCCGGTAAGGCTCATATCCCGGTATCACTATTCAACAATTGACAAGGTCAGCATGATTGATATCCCCAAGCTCTTCATTCATAGCCGGCAGGATGAGCTTATACCATTTGAACAGGGCATCAGGCTTTTTGAAAAGGCAAGCGCGCCAAAAGAATTCCTACAGATAACAGGCAGTCATAATGACGGGTTCTTAATCTCAGGGAAGATTTATATTGACGGCCTGAACATCTTCATCACAAAATACCTCCAATAAAAGATTTTTAATAATCAGCTAATAAACAGGCAGATATGGGATTTGAACCGGGAATGAGCGAAAATACTGTGTATGTATGTTTTCTACTCTATAAAACCACATCACCAAAATAAATATATGTTAAAATAAAGAACCATGTTCCACGATATCCATGAAGAGTGCGGCGTTTTTGGAGTCTACGGCCATCCCGAGGCTTCCAACCTTACGTATCTTGGCCTGTATGCCTTGCAGCACAGGGGGCAGGAAGGCGCGGGAATATGCTCTTCTGACGGAAGACATCTTCATCTTGATAAGGCAATGGGGCTTGTTGCCGACATCTTCAGCGAAAAGCGCCTGAAAAAACTCCCCGGCCATATAGCCATTGGCCATAACCGTTATTCAACAGCAGGAAGCAGTATACTGAAAAATGTTCAGCCTATAATGGCAAATTTTGCCTTAGGGCCGCTGGCAATCGCCCATAACGGCAATCTTGTAAATGCAATAGGACTCAGGGAGGAACTGGAAAAAGACGGCGCAATATTTCAATCAACCTCTGACAGCGAGGTAATAGTCCACCTTATAGCGCACTCAAAAGGCGGCGATTTTTATGAGAGGGTTATTCAGGCATTAAAACAGGTAAGCGGTGCATTCAGCCTTCTGATACTCAGGGAAAAAGAGCTTATTGCTGTAAGAGATCCTTACGGGGTGAGGCCTTTGAGCCTGGGCCAGATTGACGGCGCATATGTCATCGCATCAGAGACCTGTGCCCTCGACCTTATTGGCGCCACATATATCCGCGACATAGAGCCAGGCGAACTGCTGATTATTAATGACAGCGGCCTGAAATCCATGAAGATGTTAACTTCTCCAAGGCAGGCCTCATGCATATTCGAGTTCATATACTTCTCAAGGCCTGACAGCTATATCTTCGGAGGCCAGAATGTGAATGAAATGAGAAAAAAATTCGGAGCACAGCTTGCAAGAGAGGCGAATGTTGACGCCGACCTCGTTATTGCAGTGCCTGATTCAGGCGTCCCGGCAGCAATAGGATTTGCAGAAGAAAGCAAGCTGCCCTTTGATTTCGGCCTTATAAGGAATCATTACATAGGCAGGACCTTCATAGAGCCAAAACAGAACATAAGGCACTTTGGCGTAAAGATAAAACTTAATCCGGTAAGAAAGCTCCTTGAGGGGAAAAGGATTCTGGTAATTGATGACTCAATAGTAAGAGGTACCACAAGCAAGAAGATAGTAAAGATGCTGCGTGAAGGCGGAGGCGCAAAAGAGATCCATATACGAATAAGCTCTCCTCCTACTGTGGGGCCGTGTTTTTACGGCATTGACACGCCTACAAGACACGAGCTGATTGCAGCTTCGCACAGCGTTGAAGAGATAAGGAAATTCATAACTGCTGACACGCTTGCCTATCTGAGCCTTGAAGGGCTGAAGAATATAGTCCCGGAATCGCATAACTTCTGCACCGCCTGTTTTGACAACAACTACCCGATAAGTTTCCCCGGCGAAGAACTGGAACAGATGGAATTGTTTTTAAAGTAATCAAGGCTCTCTTCTATATCCCTGTCTCCTTAAAAAGACTGACATCTTATGATATAATTAAACATGGCATACCAGTATAAAAAAAGTCTTTTCTGGGATGTTGACAGGAACAGGCTTTCACCTGAAAAAGACTGGTTTTTTATAGTTGAAAGGATACTGGAGTTTGGTGATATTGATGACCTTTTCTGGTTGAAAGAGACCTTTCCTGAAGAAAAGATTAAAGACACTGTTCAAAAGAGCAGAATCCTTTCTGATAAAACACGCGCTTATTGCAAAGCTTCGGGTTATGTATCTTGAAACTACAGACAAAAACATGAATGAGGACAATTGTATCAGCGAGGATTTTGTAAGGCATTAAGCATCAGCCGAATTAGTTCCAAAAAGCCGTACACTGCACCGATTTGGATAATCAATTTCCAGAAGAGTGAAACAATCCTCAAACCAGGACGATTTTGCATCTTTTTTAAAAAATCATCAACATCGAAACTTCGCTTGGCTTTTTCTTCTCTCTCTGCTTTTTCAATTAAAAGATCCCGATCAATCGATTGTTCAATTGAACGTATTTTTTCATCTAACATCTTCTTAAGGCTATCGTAAGGGAAGCGTTTATTCCCTATTCTATAATCGTCAAGTCTTTGTAGAATTCCCTTGTACGGTAACCGAGATTTGATATTTTCACTTATAACCGATAGCAATGATTTTGAAATGCGAGATTCATCTGGCGCAAGAACCCTTAAACATATTTTTTTATATTCGGTGACCAGATCATCAAGGGATGGAAGCCAAATCTCATCAAACTCACGTTTAATAAATTCATATTGTGATGCCCTTTCATTTTCTAACTTTTCACTAAGCTTTTTCTTTTCCTCCTCTCTTTTAACTGTCGCTTCATCACACGCTTTTCCCAGAGCATAATTTAATAATTGCAGTTGATTACGTGAAAGTTTTAAAAATAAAGTCCAACGACTTATGTTATTCGACAGTTTCATTAAAAAATGTTTACGCCCAGAAAGTGTACCTAATATTGACACCTAAGCCACCCTGGCGGGATTCCTTTTTCATGTGCTTCTTGTTCAAAATCTTTTAGCTCCATTACCGCCTCATCATGTTTTGCTCTTAGTGCGCCTATATTCGTAGAGGTGAGACCGTTGGGGCTAATTTCTTTCTCCACAATGGCCATATCTATACCCTTTTTAGTCGACTCAATCTTTCTCCTTAAATCACTTGCCTTTTTGCAGTAGTACTCCTTGTCGGCGTCATTTTTTTGCTGTTTCTGTTCACCTTTAAAATCACTTTTGCTATCGCTTTCCTTTGGCTCTTCCCTTACGACCATCGGCTTCTGCTTGTTATATTTCTCTAAATTATCATTCGTAAAAACAGGCGCATCACCGGCAAAAACATTTGTCCAGATAACCAAGATAAAAATTAACAGCGAGCAATAAACCTGACTCATATTAATCCTCCTTTAAATAGTTACTCACTTATAAATCTCCCTCCTGTGCCCGACTTTATGAACAGTAACAACTTTTTCATCGTGGTGAATCTCGTATATGACTCGCCAATCGCCGATTTTCAATTTATAAAATCCCGAGAATTTGCCTTTAAGAGATAATGGGGGTATGTCTTCTATAACTTCTGATAACCATGTGAGCTTATCCGATACTCTTTGTGCTACTGCTTTATCAAGTCCTGATAGGTCTTCGAGGGCTTTAGGCAGGACAATAACCCGATACATTTATTTAAGCCCTAATCGTTTTTTCACTTCCTCAAGCGGAACGCCTTCGCCTCTTTGCTTCTGCTTAATGGATTCCTTCAGGCTTGCTTCGACTTCTGGCCTCAATTCAAGCCCATAATCAGGATCAATTAGTTCCTGAACTGTATCTTTAATCAAAGTCTTAAGCTCTTTAACAGTCATGTCGCTTACTTTTTTATCTTTTACAGCAGTAGGCATTTTTACCTCCTTTGCTATTCCTCACACTCATTTTAAATCAAAGGATAAATAACTTGCAATAAAAGTTACGCCCTTTCACACCACTCCCGTGCATTCTGGAAAAGCTTCAGCCATGGCGATGCCTTGAGTTTTTTCTTCCAGTCCTCAGGCATCCATGCCCACTGCCATTTGAGGAATGTCCTTTCAGGATGCGGCATTATAGCGAGGTGCCTTCCGTCAGGCGAGCAGATTGCTGCGATGCCTTCTGTAGAGCCGTTCGGATTGAATGGATACGTCTGAGTAACTTTGCCGTTATCATCAACATATCTCACGGGCGCGAGATTTTGTTTTAAAACCATATT
>CAKKPR010000330.1 GCA_919901705.1 Thermodesulfovibrionales bacterium
ATGCGCAAGTGACATGAACCCTGCTTCAAACTGCGAAGGAGCTATATTTACGCCTCTATCCAGCATCCCTGAAAAGAAACGTGAGAATTTTGCTGTATCAGATGTCTTGGCAGTTCCATAGTCATAGACCTCTTTATTTGTAAAATATGTGCAGAACATTGTGCCTGCCCTGTAGAACCTTGTGGCAACACCGGCTTTTTTCGCTGCATCCTTAAGCCCTCTTTCGAGCATTGCTGAAAGGCTTTCGAGTTTCTTATATGTGCCTTTTGTTGAGAGAATCCTGAGCGTCTCTATCCCTGCTGTCATTGCAAGCGGATTTCCTGACAATGTACCTGCCTGATAAACAGGGCCTTCCGGTGATACCATTGACATTATCTCTTTTTTCCCGCCATAAGCGCCAACAGGAAGCCCTCCTCCAATGACCTTTCCAAGACACGTCATATCCGGCTTTATCCTGTAATGTTCCTGTGCGCCGCCGTATGCAACCCTGAACCCTGTCATAACCTCATCGAATATTAATACTATTCCATATTTTTTTGTTAATGTTCTTACTGTCTCTAAAAAACCCGGCTTCGGAAGCACACAGCCAATATTGCCCACAACAGGCTCAATTATTACACATGCTATGGATTTCCACTGCCTGTTAATCACTGTTTTTACTGCATCTATATCATTAAAAGGAATCGTTATTGTATTTTTTGCATAGGATTCAGGCACTCCCGGGCTATCAGGAATGCCGAAGGTCATCGCGCCTGAACCAGCCTTAACAAGAAGGCCGTCTGCATGACCGTGATAACAGCCTTCAAATTTTATTATCGCATCCCTTTTGGTAAATCCCCTTGCAACCCTTATTGCGCTCATTGTAGCTTCTGTGCCGGAATTCACCATCCTGACCTTGTCCATAGAGGGATAAGCCTTCAACACAAGGTTTGCAAGCTCTATCTCCAATGGCGTCGGCGCTCCAAAGCTTGTGCCTTTTTCTGCTGCTGCTTTAAGCGCCTTAATAACCTTCGGGTGTGCGTGCCCGAGTATCAGGGGCCCCCATGAAAGAACATAGTCAATGTAAGAATTACCGTCAACGTCATATATCTTCGAGCCCTTTCCCTTTGTAATAAAAACAGGATTGCCGCCTACAGCCTTAAAGGCCCTTACAGGGCTGTTCACGCCGCCCGGTATTAGAGCCTTTGCCTGCTTAAAAAGTTTCTCTGATTTCTGATGATTTTTCATTTTTTCCACTTCCTTTTCTGTAAAAGTGCTCAAAGTCTATCACGAAAATATTTTAGATGTCAAACAAATCAGAAATATAGCC
>CAKKPR010000331.1:0-4788 GCA_919901705.1 Thermodesulfovibrionales bacterium
ATTGTGCTCGCCATCCTTCAAAACAGACCCACTAATTTGTAATTATGCCAAGTTTTAATAGGTCGGCTCGTGTCATTTCTACATCCCTTAAAATCTTTGACAGGAGTCCCGGGCCGATTGTTTCACCTGAATGTACTGGAACTACTGTTGTGCGGCCATCATGATGTCTCAAAAAAACATGACTGGCTCTTTGTCTTTCAACAATGAAGCCGGCTTTCTTTAATAGAGAGATGATTTCTTTCCCTGTCAGCGAGGGGAGCTTGGTCATACAGCGATTTTTTGGACGCCGACAAGGTGTGTTAGAGGGTGTTTCTTTTTCTCAACTTCAAGGCAAAGCTGAATTGCCTCTTTGATTCGTTCCATTAGGGTGTCGAGAGACTTCGCTTGCGTATGACAGCCTTTGAGTTCAGGCACTTCTGCTATAAAGTATCCTTCTTCGTCTTTCTCTATTATCACTGTAAACTCTTTAGCCATTTTAACCCCTCTTTACCCTTGTTTCTATTATTATATCAAAACAAAAGTTTTTTCTATTTCTCTCCCAAAACCTGTCGCATTATAACAAGACAACTCGGAAGCAAGCAAGCGCGCTCGCATTGAGTTTTTTACAGCCCAAAGGCATTTGGTGTAGAATATCACACTTTAGTTATGAGCGAGAAAAACTTAGTCATAAATCTTAACAAGCCTGAAGGCATGTCATCTCAGCAGGCTGTCACAAGAGTCAAGCATATTTTCGCTGCCAAAAAAGCAGGGCATGCAGGAACGCTTGATCCCATTGCCACCGGGATATTACTTGTATGCGTGGATGAAGCAACGAAAATAACAAGGTTCCTTGCAGAGACTGATAAAGAATATGTAGCGGTGATGAAACTTGGCGAGCGAACAGATACATTTGATTCAGAGGGACAAGTAATTAAGAAGGTAGAAAATTTTGAGCTGGAGGAGGATAAGATAGCAACTGTCCTTGAGCGCTTTAAAGGAACCATTAAACAAACCCCTCCCATGTATTCTGCAATAAAGGTCTCAGGCCAGCCCCTTTATAAGCTTGCGCGTAAAGGCATAGAGATCGAAAGGCCAGATAGAAATGTAAATATATATAAACTTGATATAATCAGTTTTACTGCTCCGTTTTTAGAGATAAGGGTTTTATGCTCTAAGGGAACATATATCAGGTCGCTCTGTGACGATATAGGAACAGCGCTTGATGTGGGAGCACACATTGTTGCCCTTAAACGGACAAAGATAGGGGATTTCAGGATTGAGGATTCAGCAGAGCTTGGCGAATTGCCAGATAAGAAAGAATCTGTCTGTTCTATTGATAAAGCGATAAAATACCTTAAAGAGATTGTCCTGACTCCAGATGACTTTCTTAAGGCAATAAACGGCGCTCCGATTGCACCAGGGGAACTCTCAGATTTACCTCTGAATTCTTATCTGAGGCTCAAAAATCCTGAGGGAAAACTTTTTGCAATAGGTAAGGTAACTCGTTGCGAGTCGAGACCGACCGGCCCGGCAATAAAGATAGAAAGGCTGTTAAATGTTCTGCCAAACAAGTAATAAGCCGGCCAATCCTTAAACCAATGTATTAAAGATTTGCAGGAACTTTTTGATATATCAGAAAAATTTATATAAAAATATCTTGACAATTTGGATAATTTCTGGTATTTATAATCTATGATTTTTGGCGCTAAAGGCTCTATAGGTTTGGATATAGGTTCCAGCTACTTTAAGGTAGTGCAGCTGAAAGACACTAAAAAAGGCTACGAGCTGGAACTTTTTGATATGCTTCCGATCGCTCCCGAGATCATCGTGGACGGAGCTATAATAGACTCGCTCAGGCTTGTTGACGCCCTGAAAGAGCTTATAAAAAAATCGCGCATAAAAACAAAAAATGCAGTTATAGGAGTTTCAGGGCATGCGTCAGTAATAATAAAAAGAATATCGCTTCCTGAAATGTCTGAAGAAGACCTTGCCGAATCAATAAAATTCGAGGCAGAACAGTATGTACCGTTTGATATCGAGGATGTAAACCTTGATTTTCAGATACTCGGGCCCAGAGAAGAACCCGGGCAGATGGATGTTATACTTGTTGCAGTTAAAAAAGACATCATCAACGAATATGTTACAGTTGTCAAGGAGGCGGGCCTTAATCCTCTGGTAGTTGATGTTGACGCCTTTGCCCTTGAAAACATGTATGAGGTTAATTATGAGATAGAGCCCAACAGGAATGTGGCTCTTGTTAATATTGGAGCAAGTACAATTAATATGAATATTCTTAAGGGAGGCGTATCTGTCTTTACCAGGGACAGCTCCCTGGGAAGCAATCTGCACACAGAAGCCCTCCAGAAGGCCTTCGAAGTAACCTATGAAAATGCAGAGAGGCTTAAAAGGGGAGAGCCTGTAGAGGGTGTAGCCCCGGAAGATGCATACGCAACTATCATATCTGCATCAGAGGATATAATCAGCGAGATAGCGCGTTCATTAGATTACTACAAGAGCACTACGCTCCATGAAGACATAAATGAGGTAATACTTAGCGGCGGCGGAGCTCTCATAAAAGACTTTACCAGAATTCTGTCTGAAAAAATCGGGGTTGAGTCAAGAATGGCAGAGCCCTTCAGGAATGTATTTATTCCAAAAAAGTTTGATATTTCATATATGCAGGAGATGGCGCCTATGGCTTCTATTGCCGTAGGGCTTGCCATGAGGAGGCCAGGCGACAGATGATAAGAGTAAACCTGCTGCCGATAAAGCGTAAGAAAAAGGCCAAGGCCCTGCCGGCATTTTTAATCTCCATGGTATTGCTTACACTGGCGGCAGGCATAATATCGGCATACCTTTTTTATTGGTTAAATTCAGAATTGTCTTCTCAAAGGCAAAAGAAAAAGGCTAATGAGGCTCAGTTAGCGGACCTGAACAACAAGATAAAAGAGGTCAAAAATTTTGAGGAACAAAAGAAGACACTCGAACAGAGGAAAAATATAATAGAACAATTGAGAAAGAACCAGAGCCTCCCCGTAAAAATTCTTACGGAGATGAGCAATGTCCTGCCAAGCGGCGTATGGCTTCAGTCTATGTCTGTGTCCGGTGAAAATATAAATATAAGCGGTACCGGGTTTACGAATGAAGATGTTGTTAACTATGTTGACAATCTTAAGAACTCAAAACTCTTTACGGATGTGAATCTGATAGGCACTCAAAAGTCCGGCTCAGGGAAGGTCGTAACGTATCAATTTACATTAACATGCAGGGCAAAGGCATCATAAAATGGCTTTTAAGCTTGATATAAAATTCGACATAAAAAAGCTGCCGAAAGGCGCAAGGATAGGTATAGCCGTTGCCCCTGCAGTGATTATCTTAGTTATAGTTATAATGCTCATAGTGGTGCCCAAGACAAAGGAGATTAAACAACTTAAGGCTGATATATCTGTACAGGAAAATGATATACAAAAGAGTCAGGCCATGGCAGCGAAACTGGATATATTAAAGGTAGAGAACGAAAAGCTCAAAAAAAGGCTCACTGAGCTGAAAGAACAGCTTCCAGAGGGAAACGAGGTTTCAAGCCTGCTTAAGCAAATATCCGGAGTAGCTGCAAAATCAGATGTGGATATACAAACATGGAAACCTGAAGGTAAGAAAGCACATCCAAGCGGTATCGTGGAAGAAATCCCGTTTTCAATAACCCTTACGGGAACGTATCATCAGCTCGGATATTTTTTTAGCAATATTACCAGATTAAACAGGATAGTAAATTTTTCGGACATCAAGCTGGGTAACCCTCAGGCACAAAAGAATGAGGCAATGTTAACTATATCCTTCCGGGCTTCAACTTTCTCAGCAGTGAAGGAAGAAGACAAAGAAGATAAAGGAGGCAAAAAAGGCAAATGATCAGGAAAGTTCTTCCATTTTTTATTTTTGCAACCCTGATCTTCTTTGGCGCCTGCCAGGAAAAGGCTTCTGTCTCCAAGTCAGGACCTGCAAAGGCTGCCCAGAAAGTTGTTTCTCAGGGAGACGAGGTAAAAGGGCCCAAAATAGAAGAAGAGGTTTTTTTATATGACAAAACCGGTAAAAGGGACCCATTTGTCTCTCTTCTTATAGCGGCGCAGCAGGAACCGTCAAAAGGGGAAACCCCATTGGAAAGTTATGATGTCAACTCCATCAGGATATTAGGCATTGTGTGGGATGAGAAAGGCCATTATGCGGCAGTGGTATTGCCTGATGGTAAGGCATATACACTGAGGGAAGGCATGACAATCGGTCTTCACAAGGGTAAGATACAAAGGATAAGTAAAAACAGCATTGTAATTAAAGAGCGTGTAAAAGATTATACGGGAGAAATTAAATCAAAGGAAACAATATTGAAACTCCGCGAGGAGGAGGAAGAATGAAACAAAAATTGATAAAAAACATTGGTGCATTAGTAATCTTAATTTTCGCCTTAGGGTGTGCAACCGGGGGCGGCAAGCAGGGAGCGGTTCAGGGAGCTCAAAATCCGGTGTTGACCGCGCTGGACATAACGGATAATAAGCTTAATATTGTTGTTGATAAGCCATTTACATATACCATATACAAATCGTCTGACCCGTATAAAGTGATTGTGGAACTTCCGGATGTGCGCATGGGTTTTGCTCCTAATAAAATAAAATCTGATAAGGCAGGGATAACGGAGATTACACCCTCCCAGACAGAAGACCCGGTATCAACCAAACTCGAGATACTTCTTTCGTCTCCTGTGACTGTAGAGCCTGTGTATAAGGATACCACGCTTGCTCTCAAGGTAAAAGAAGAGCC
>CAKKPR010000331.1:4888-6586 GCA_919901705.1 Thermodesulfovibrionales bacterium
CAGGATGTCTTAAAGGTAGTGATAAAGGGTAACGGGTCTTTGAACCCTAATGTATTTCGGCTTGACAACCGTGCAGTTTTAGATATGCCCAGTGTTGACATGGCTGCGGTGTTGCCTGCTGCAGTGCCATTGCCTCTTACAAGCATCAGGGCCGGCAAGCATAAAGATAAAACAAGGCTTGTGCTTGATATGAAAGAGGGGACAAGCTTTGATGTTGCAGCAATAGAGGATTCTGTAATAATTTCCTTCCGTTTGCCTGAAGAAAGATATGCGGCAAAGGCAGCCGTGGGAGAGACAAAGGTTGCTGAAGTTGAGGCAAAGGCTGTGGTTGAAACTCAGGAAAAACCCGGTGAGAGCAAATATAAAGGCCAGAAGATTTCTCTTGATTTTCAGGACGCAGACATAGGGCCGATATTCAGGCTTCTGGCTGATATCAGCGGGTATAACTTTATTATTGACCCGTCTGTAAAGGGCAGGATTACAATGAAGCTTATGAATGTGCCCTGGGACCAGGCGCTGGACATAATACTGCAGACCTTCAGCTTTGGAAAATCTGTTGAAGGCAACATAATATGGATTGCGCCTACCAGTCTGTTTGCCAAGATTGACAAAGAAAAAACAGAGGAAAAACTCCGTTTGGAAAAACAGGAAGATCTCATACAAGAGGTAGTAAGGATAAATTATGCTACGGCGGGCGAGATAAACTCCGCCGTCGATAAAGGGAAACTTATGAGCCTAAGAGGAACCATAACGACCGACGGCAGGATGAATACACTGATCATACAAGATACCCAAACGAGCATTGACAAGATAAAAGCGCTTGTAAAGATAATGGATGTCTCAAAACCTCAGGTGATGATAGAAGCAAAGATAGTTACAGCCAGCACTTCTTACACCAGCGCACTTGGAATCAGATGGGGGGCTCAATCTGTAGGTGCTCCGGGATTTGCATTTACGACCGATGTGGCAACTAATCAAATTAAGGGCGACTTTTCCACCGGTGCTGGAGGCGTTAAGGGCTTTGGGAATGAAGTAGCCGGCGTTGTCTCTGTGAATACCCCTTTGTCTCCTGCATCAGGCCCTGGAGGAGTTTTAAGTATGATTATTGGGAGCGCCAACAGCACACGGATAGCGCTCTCACTTCAGGCGCTTGAAAGCATTAAGAAATCCAAGACATTGTCAAACCCCAGAATTTTAACAATGGATAATGAAGCCGCCACTATAACACAGGGCGTGACATTTTATACCACAAGCACAAGCGCGGAGGGCACAAAAACAGAGGCGCAAAATGCAGCCTTGAGCCTATCGGTCACTCCCAGAATAACACCTGATGGTTATATATCTTTAAAATTGACTGTATCTGATGACAGCCTTGCAAGCGTAAGTCCGCCTGTCAAGAATACCAAGACCCTAAGCACACAGGCCTTGGTGAAGGACGGAGAGACACTGGTCCTTGGCGGAATTTACCTTGATAGTGAAATAAACGATGAAACAGGAATTCCTTTGCTAAGCAAGATCCCAATTCTGGGATGGCTCTTTAAGACAAAGCAGGATGTAGGCCCGGGCCCCACAGAGATGCTTATATTCATAACTCCGAGAGTTGTGAGTAAGCCAATATAGATTTGTCCGGAATGGGCATTAGCTTTTTCACTGCAGGCGAGTCGCACGGTAAAGCCCTGACAGGAATCCTTGAGGGGA
>CAKKPR010000332.1 GCA_919901705.1 Thermodesulfovibrionales bacterium
ACAATTGTTGATAAACTAAAGTTTGGATTTACAGATTGCATGCTTGGAATATTTTTTTAATAGAAAATTAAACCTGACAAAAAAACAAATAAACTCTTTAAATCTTCTCAATCACTGCTGCGGCGAGGAGCGGGAACATTATCTCATGATGGCCGGTGAGGGCGTAGGAGCAGCCTTTCTTGTGTGTAGGGCGCTTAAGTACATTCTGATGGGGCCTGTAGTGCTGGATAAAGTCCATATTTACAGTTGTGAAGTTTTCGACCTTGTTCCCTAAGTTTCTTGCCACTGTCAATGCCTTTAAAAACACTTCGGGCATTATAACTGCGGAACCCAGATTTATATAAACCCCGCCTTCCAGATCCGATACAACAGATGCGAACAGTTTAAAATCCCTGTGGCTTCCCTCTCCGAGTGATCTGCCGTCAGCCTGCGGGTGCATATGGATTATGTCTGTGCCGACAGCAACATGAACCGTTGCAGGAAGCCCGAGTTTATAAGCTGTGCCGAAGATGCTCATATCCTTATATTTGAATTTTGTCGCCTCATTCTCCTCAGCGAACCCGCCCGAGTGCGGGGGCGACTCGCCGGGGCGAGAATTTTGAATCATCTCGCCGAGCGATTTCCCTATGCCAAGCCCTTTTTTTACTCCTGTGTTTATAGCCTTATTGATGTATTCTCCCGTCTCTTTTGCCATTCCGAATGTGCCTTTGCACAACTCCTCTGCGACGTCTTCGGAGGTCTGTCCCGTGAATGAGAGTTCAAAATCATGAATGATGCAGGCCCCATTTGTTGCAATTGCAGTGACAATTCCTTTTTTCATTAAATCAATAATTATGGGCGAAAGCCCTACTTTTACCGGATGCGCGCCCATTCCCAGGATGACAGGCCTTTTGTTTTTTCGTGCACTGATTACAGCCTGTATGACAGCCGTCAAGTCCCTGGCTGCGAGTATATCAGGGAGTCCATGAATAAAGTCATTGAATGAATTTCCTGACATATGCGGGATTGCTGCCGAAGCGAGATCTACCTTGCTTTTTCTCCTGAGCAGAGGATATGTCCTTATTTTACTCAGTGATATGGGCTTGTATTTTTTCATAGTGTCAAATTTTAACATAAAAAGATTGATTTTATAACTAAAATTATGTTATTAAATATGACCAAATTTTAATGCGGTCTATGACCACAAGGAGGAAGGAATTGCCAGCTAAAGCAGCAAAAAAGAAAAATCTTTCAGCAATAAAGAGGACAAGACAGACAGGAAAACGCAATCTGCGCAACAGCGCTGTCCGTTCAAGGATAAAGACGCTTTCAAAAAAAGTGGAAGAGGCAGCAGCGCAGAAAAATAAAGAGCAGTTGGGAAAGCTTCTCAGAGATATAACAAAGGCAATACAATCTGCTGTATCAAAAGGCGTGCTTCATAAAAATACAGCTTCAAGAAAGGTATCAAGACTCTCGAGATTGGCAAATACTGTCCTTAATGCGCCTGCGGCAAGTTAAAGTTTCAGCAGCCTGACAAGCAGGTATTCCAACGGATAGGCGCCTCCTGAGCTTTTTATCCGGATGTCGGCATCATTCAGCAGCTCAAATACCTTTTTGTAGTATTCGCCCCTGTTGCTTTGAGCGGACAACTTACTGTATTGCCAGTTAATAGCGCCCAGCAGGCTGTAGGGTTCTGCTGTTTCTGAAATTACCCTGTAGATTCTGAACACCTTTTCCGTGTTTTTCTCCCTGAGCGCGTTTGTCAGGTCAAAGACGCTGTATTCCCTGCTTCCCTCTACAATCTCTCTGATATCGTTTATAGTGATTGTCTCATTCCCGATGCATGCAAGTTTTTCGACCTCTGAAGACAGAAGCCCTATATCTGTGCCAATGATTCCGATAAGGTATTCAATGGCATCATCCTTAATAGAGAGTCCTTTCTGCCTTGCCTTGTCTTTTATCCAGAGGGGCAGGTCCTGCTCCCTTATATCAAGGCAGATGGCCTTTATCCCCTTGGTATTTTCTTTCAGTTCTTTTTTCATGGTTCCGCTGTGAAGCATTATAAGCACTGCATCAGGGGATGGATTGGCTATATAAGGCTGGAATTTTTTAAAATCCTTTCCGGGGAATTTCTGGAGATTTTTGACGATAACGTACCGCCTGCCGCCAAAAAAAGAAACTGTATTCAGTGTGCCTGTTATCTGTTCAGGCGTTGGGGTTTCATCTGCAGAGTCCATGTCAAAGACATTAAAATTAAAATCTGTTTCTGCCCCGGGTATGATTCTCTTAACTGCGGAAAGCGCCTCTTCCAAAAGATACTGGTTATCTGCATATAGAAGATATACCGGCGATGTTAATCCTTTATCTATTTCCTGCAAGAAGTTCTTGATGCTCATTTTGGTAAATATATATTAGCATATATCAATTATGAGACTGCTGAAAAACCCGCACCAATTGTCATTGCGAGCAGGTCCCTCGCTTGTCATTGCGAGCCGAAGGCGAAGCAATCTCGATTTTATCGCTCGGAATAAACTCTGCAATCTCGCCTTTATATAAAACAATGACTTATAGATTGCCACGTCCAGCCTTCGTAGCCGAAGCTATTTCGGCGGAGTAGTCTCGCTTCTGCTCCTCGCAATGACATCCCAAAAGGACTTTTTCAGGGCTCTCAATTTATAATTATTATCCCCTGAAAATACCCTGAAAAAAGTGTAGGTTTTTCATGTGCGTGTGGTAATATAACGTACTATAAAGACAGCAAAA
>CAKKPR010000333.1 GCA_919901705.1 Thermodesulfovibrionales bacterium
AATACTAAAGGAAAAGTCTATCTTGTTGGCGCAGGTCCAGGTGACATCGGCCTGCTCACAATCAAAGGCATGAAATGTCTCCTGAAGGCAGATGTGGTTATCTATGATTTTCATCTTAATGCGCAGGTCTTAAATTACATAAACCACGATGCAGAATTCATATATGCGGGCAAGCGGGGCGGACACCATACAATGACACAGGAGGAGATAAACAGAGTATTGGTTGAAAAGGCAATGGAAGGCAAGCTCGTCTGCAGGCTTAAAGGCGGGGACCCTTTTGTATTCGGAAGGGGCGGTGAAGAGGCAGAAGAGCTTGTAAAAAATAACGTCGAATTTGAGGTCGTGCCCGGCGTAAGTTCTGCTGTTGCAGCTCCTGCCTATGCAGGGATACCGATAACGCACAGATTATATTCCTCGTCATTTGCAGTCATTCCCGGCTATGAGGACACAACAAAAGATGAGTCTGCAATAGACTGGGCAAGGCTTGCAACAGGAGTCGGGACCCTTATTTTTCTGATGGCTGTAAAAAACATAGATGTGCTTGTAAAAAAACTTGTCGCCAACGGAAGAAGCCCGGAGACGCCGGTTGCCGTAATAAGATGGGGCACAAGGCCCGAGCAAAAGACAATAGTCGGCACATTAGATAACATCGTCGGCCTTGTAAAAGAAAAAGATATAAGGCCCCCGGCTGTTATGGTGGTTGGAGATGTGGTTAAACTAAGAGACAAGCTTAATTGGTATGAGAAAAAACCGATGTTTGGCCACAGGGTGCTTGTTACGCGGGAGCATTCAGAAGGATTTGAACCACTTGAAGAGTTAGGCGCTGAGATAATTGAGTTCCCGACAATAGAGATAGCGCCTCCTGGAAATTATAATGAACTTGATGCGGCAATTGATAAGATTGAAACTTATAACTGGCTGATATTTACCAGCGCTAACGGCATTAAATATTTTATGGAAAGATTTATTGAACGGGATAACGACATCAGGAATTTAAAAGGCATAAGGATATGTGCGATCGGGACAAAGACAGCAGCAGAGATAAAAAAGTATGGCATTAAGGTTGATTTAATGCCGGATGAGTTCAATGCGGAAGGACTCATTGAGGTATTCACCCCCCCTAATCCCCCCCTTGGTAAGGGGGGGAACGAAGGGGGGGTAGGCTTTAAACCGTTAACAGGAATGAAATTCCTGCTGCCGCGTGCTGAAAAGGCAAGGGAGATATTCCCTGAGAAGGTCAGAGAACTCGGAGGCGAGATAGATGTGCCTGTGACTTACAGGGCAATAAAACCAGAGATACACGGGAAAAGATTAAAAAGATTCCTGAAAGAAGGCCGTATATCAATTGCAACATTTACAAGCGCAGCAACATTTAATAACTTCAGGGAGATTATTGGAGAAGACGCTGATGAGCTTCTCAGAGACGTTGCTATTGCTGTTATCGGCCCTGTAACTGCAAAGGCAATTGAAAAGGCAGGCTTAAAAGTTCACATCATGCCAAAGCAGGCAACTATTGAGGCAATGGTAGGGGAGATAATAAATTGGGCAGCAGGAAAAGGGAA